>DASWEH010000059.1:0-5212 GCA_036394895.1 Anaerolineales bacterium | reverse complement strand
TTGGCTGTCTTGCCTGAAGTGAAGGGAGTACTACGGGTGGGGCTTGCAGGTGACCATTTGAGGACGATCACAGAAAAAGGTATGGAGAAAGATACGTTGCTGAACGCATTGAAAGAGAAAGGCGTGACTGTGAAAGATATCGTTGTTGGCGAACCGACACTGGAGGACGTGTTTATTTCACTGGCGCGTTAAACGTTAGCACGTTTGAACGTTACAACGTTCAAACGTGCTACTTAGCTTTGAAAAGCATTATTGTTGTACTGTTGTCTGTTCGGGGACAACCAGCGCCATGATCAAATAGACGATTGCGATCCCACCGAAGCCGGTGAAAAACGCCAGCACGGCCAGCAAGCGGACGATGGTTGGGTCGATGCCAAGATATTCGCCTAGCCCCGCGCACACGCCTGCGATCATGCGATTGGACGTACTGCGAGTCAGTTGCTTGTAATTGGTGTTCATGATATTGCACTCCTTTCAATGATTTCTATGTAGCATACGCAGGGATTTGAAAGAAGTTGCAGACTATTTCGTCCTGAGCGGAGTGAGTGTTTGCCGAACGCAGCCGGCTGCGTAGCGTGCTTGTGGCAAGGACAATGTTTCAATTAATGAATTGCTTGCATGGATGTGCCCTTCGACTTCGTGGCTCTACTTACATTCGCCCCTCCGCTCAGGGCGAAGGTTATTTATATTTCCTACTTTCCAAGTAATTCGCTGCTGCTGCCCAAAGAAGCGCTAGTCCAATCATCAAATAAACAACTGCTTGCAAACCTAGAAATCTGAGTTGTGAGACTCCGAAGGCGCTAAACAATATTCCCACGATCCCGTAAAAAATTGTGTTGCGGACATAATCCGACCCGACGCGTTTGGACTGCAAAATGTTCTTTTGCATGAGCAATTCTATTGCACGGACTTGTTCTTCATGCAGATTTTTACACGCCAAAGAATCTCCTGCAGGCGTGGCGCAATCGGAGCATAGTCCGCGCTGACAGTATTTACAGAGTCCAACGGCGGGTTTATCAGGATGATAAAAGCAGACCAAGATTATTCTCCGATCAGCTGTACGATTAACTTTCTCTGGCGCGGACGGTTATCAAAATCCACGTAAATGACTTGTTGCCACGTGCCTAACGTCAGTTGTCCATCTACAAATGGAATGGTGAGCGAAGGTCCAAGCAGCGCAGCGCGCACGTGGCTGTGACCGTTCCCATCGTGCCAGCGTTCGTTGTGGGCGTATTCGCGGTTGGATGGGACGATCTCATCGAAGAGTCTGCGCAAATCGCTCAGAGCGCCGCTTTCAAATTCGATGGTGGTCAGTGCACTGGTAGATGAGGGACAAAAAACAGTTGCTGTGCCTGCTGTGAGTCCACTCTTGGAAACGGCGCTGGCAAGTTGGTCCGTGATATCGCGAATGTCCGCGTTACCTTGCGTAGAGAGGGAAATGGATGTTGTTTTTACGGTCATAAGTATTTATGGAGTCGAAGTCTCCAGACTTCGGACTCTTAAGAAATCCCAACGTCAGGAGACGTTGACTCCAATCCTAATTTATATCTTCTCCACAGGATGCCGCAGAACGGTCTTTAGTTTGGCGGGGTCAGCTTTGCGCGGGTCGCCACGATAGATTTCATGATGCTTACCACCGCTTCCCACAAGATCAGAATAACCTTGCTCTGCTGCGAATGCCTTCATCCGTTCGACAGTGCCGGGTTCGGTTGCGTAAGATCCGATGTGCATCGTTTGCATACAAAGCCCTTCTTCGAAGCTTAACAGGCACAACTTTGACAGGGCAGGGGAATCCCCGCGTTTTTTACGGACCTGCTCCAAGCCTTCCTCAAAGAAATCTTTTGTGATGACGTCAGGTTGCAGGATCATCAAGGTATAAAACCAATTGTCTTTGATTGAGATATCGAAGATACCGTCTTCCACCCACCATAAGCCTTCCAGTGCCATGACAGGATAATCAATGGCATTTGTCTTGCGCTTCTTCAGCATGAACTTAAGAGTGTATGAAATGCCATATAAGGATTGTGTCGCTTCTTGAAAAGTGGGAGAGTTTCCGGGCTCATATCCTTTTTCAATTGCCCCATCGATCATTGCAAATTGTAAACGCGGTACTAGCACAATCTCTACCTTCTTTGCGGAAGGCATATATAGATATTTCAAATCCTTTTTGAGGTCGAGTGTTTTCATCGCATTCTCCTTGAGTAACATCAGTATAGGACGTATGTTCTATGAATTCAAGTGAGAAAAGTCATCAATGACGTTTCGACTGCGTGGCGCCACTCCGCTCAGCGCGAAGAAATTTTAAGAGTCGCCTTGCTGAATGATGTTCTTTCCGTACTTCTCGCGCAGTTCGTCAACAGCTTCCTGCAATTTGCGGGATTTTTCATCTTCGGTATCCCACAAGCCTAACTGACGAATTGGTTGCCCAAGCCCGGTGACGCCCACGCCGATGAGGCGCACTGCCTGATTCGGTTTGCGAACTGACTTTAGTAGATCCAAGGCAGCTTTTTCAATTTCATCTTCCTGGTCCGTTCGGTGATGGAGAGTTGTTTGCCGTGTCAGCGTTGTGAAATCGGGCCAGCGGATTTTGAGTTTAATCGTTGATCCAGCCAAATCATTTTTTCTTAATTGACGTGCCACTTCAACAGATTGTTCATGCAACGTTTTTTCCAGTACTTTGTCATCGCGTAGATCCCGCGAAAACGTAATTTCCTGGCTGATCGATTTGGTCTCACGCTCGGTCGTAATGGGTCGATCATCGATCCCTTTGGAATGCCGCGCCAGGTCACGCCCATTCTCGCCAAACATACGGATCATTTCACTCTCGGGCCACTTGGCGATATCGCCAATCGTGTGGATGCCCAACTCAGTCAACCTTGCGGAGGTTTTCGGACCGACACCCCACAACATATCAGCTGGAAGTGGTGACAAAAAGTCTGCCTCTTCTCCAAACGGGACAACGGTTACCGCGTTAGGAGGTTTTGCCTCCCCCATTGCTTTGATCTCGCGCAACGCCAGACTCTTCCCGACTTCCGTCGCGATCTTTGCGACCAGCTTGTTCGAGGCGATGCCGATCGAGCAGGGAAGCTGCAGTTCATCACGGATGCGGGATTGTAAGTTGCGGGCAACGATTTCAGGCGATTCATGAATATCGCTGATATCGAGAAAGGCTTCATCAATCGAGATTTGTTCAACGAGCGGGGTGAGGTCGTGCAATCGCTCCATGACTTGATGCGAGACTTCGCTATAGAGGCTGTGACGCGACGAAACGATGATCAAGCCGGGACAGAGGCGGAGCGCTTTCCCCATCGGCATCGCAGAGCGGACGCCCATCCGTCTCGCCGCATACGAGCAGGAAGCGACCACGCCGCGCTCATCCGGCTTGCCACCCACGGCAAACGCCTTGCCGCGCAATTCAGGGTTGCGCGTCTCTTCCACAGCACAATAGAAGGCGTCCAGGTCAATATGGAGGATGGTACGTGGCATTTTCCCCATTATAAGGAAAAAAGAGTCATTAATCTAATATTGAACAATCCTTAAAGAAAAGATATACTAGAGGCGTATAGTCAATAGGAACTACAGGTGACCCAATCGCCAGTTGAGTCAACGGGAACTTCCGCAATTATTTGAACGTATTAATAATTTGAAAGATCGGAGGAGGAACCTATGAAAGCTAAAATGCAAGTTGCATCAACGTTAATGCTGATCGCGTTGGTGCTATCGTTTATACCTGCTGCGGCACTCCATGCCGCGGCACTACCTGCAAGTACCTTACCCGTTCAAACGTGCAGCGATTGGGCACAGTTCGTCGCCGACGTGACTGTCCCGGATGGCTCGATATTTGATCCTGGACAGGCTTTCACGAAGACGTGGCGCTTGAGAAACATTGGCACGTGTACATGGACAACCGCCTACACCATGGTGTTTGATTCCGGTACACAAATGGGCTCCACAACTTCGGTTCCGTTCCCATCCAGCGTTGCACCGGGTGGGACTATTGATCTGTCCGTCAGTATGACGGCGCCGAACGCAGCGGGTCATTACTTTGGTTACTGGAAATTCAAGAATGCCTCCGGGACGCTGTTTGGCATTGGAACCAATGCCAATCGATCCTGGTGGGTTGAGATCAACGTCCGGGGCACACCAACCACCGGTGTTGCTTACAATTTCACTGATCGGGCAAGCGCCGCAACCTGGTCAAGTGGCGCGGGCGGACTCTCCTTCCCCGGGGCGGATGGTGATGCAAAAGGCTTTGCATTGAAGATAGATCAGCCCAATTTTGAAAGTGGAGTCACCGCCTCGCAGCCGGGTTTGCTTGTTTCTCCGCAGCAAATTACCAACGGATTCGTTCAAGGGCGCTTCGAGGATTTCACAGTGCAAAGTGGAGATCGCTTCCAGGCGACAGTAGGCTGTCAGGCGGGCGCGACTTCCTGTTATGTTGCCTACCGCCTCGATTATGAAGTGAACGGCATGATCAGAACGTTCTGGACCTTCCGCGAACGGTTTGAAGGCCTGACGTATAATGCAAACCTCAATCTGAACCCGTTGGCGGGTCAAACGGTCAAATTCATTCTTTACATTTCTGCCTGGGGTTCACCGATTGGCGACCGCGCCTTGTGGGGCAATCCAGTCATTGTGCGTCCAGGCGTTGTGATTACCCCAACTGGCACGCCTCCAACCGCCACACCGACCAATACCCCTGGTCCGGCAACCGTTCCTCCTTCCGCCTGTGATCGAGCCCAATTTGTTAGAGATGTGACCGTTCCCGATGGAACCGTCATGGCTCCGGGCGCGACTTTTACCAAGACCTGGCGCTTGAAGAATGTTGGTTCCTGTGCGTGGAGTACATCTTACCAACTGGTGTACTCTAGTGGTGAGCAGATGGGCGCCGCGGCTTCTACAGCATTCACCCAAAATGTTGCCGTAGGTCAGACCGTTGATATATCTGTCAACATGACGGCGCCATCGGCGGCCGGCTCGTATCGCGGTTTCTGGATGTTCAAGAATGCCAATGGCGCGCTCTTCGGGATTGGTGCGCAGGCGAATAAACCCTGGTGGGTAGATATCAGGGTATCGGGCTCACCAGTAACTCCTGGTACTCCTGTTACCCCCGGGTCCAACATTGCCTATGACTTTGCGACCAATGCCTGTTCTGCGACATGGTTCAGCTTGGCGGGCCAACTCACCTGCCCCGGCACCGATGGCGATGCGA
>DASWEH010000058.1:0-7047 GCA_036394895.1 Anaerolineales bacterium | reverse complement strand
AATGGGGATTCCAGGTATCACATCTTGCAGGAATCCCCATTCGTGCGATGGGATTCCTTAATCACGGCTCCGGCCTTTCGCGCCAGAGGATCTGCCATAAGGTTTTTGTTTTGCCAAATTGAGTCATCATTTCACCAGGCTCATTCCAGTTCGGTATATATCTGATATACAGTATAAATTCAGACCGCGTTTGATGATTCAGAAGCCCAGATTGAATTGCAGTCGTAGTCGTCCTGTCAAAATTGACAGGACGATTTTGCTATTTGTGAAGATCCAGGTTGTATAATCCACCAATCTTGTTTTGGGAACCGGTCATGTCATCTATCGATAGTCTGCTCACTCCTTCCTTTATTTTAAAAAACACATTCGGCTACGACAGCTTTCGCCCGCTTCAATATGAAGTCATCGAAAATGTGATGGCACACCGCGACACACTCGCCGTCATGCCAACGGGCGGAGGCAAGTCCTTATGCTATCAAATTCCAGCACTTCTTTTTGATGGACTTACCGTGGTCGTTTCACCGCTGATTTCCTTGATGAAGGATCAGGTCGAGCAGTTGCGCGCGTCCGGCGTCTCTGCCTTGTTCCTCAATAGTTCGCTGGCGCCGCAGGAATATCAGGAGAACATGGAGTATGTAAAGCGCGGAGAAGTGAAATTGCTCTATCTTGCACCGGAAACACTTCTTAGGCCACGTATCCTCTCGCTTCTCGCAGGAGTGAACGTTGACCTTCTCACAATTGATGAAGCCCACTGCATCTCGGAATGGGGTCACGATTTTCGCCCTGAGTATCGCCAGATCGTCGAAGTGCGAAAGCGATTCCCCGATGCGGTCTGCTTGGCGCTCACAGCCACAGCTACCTCCAGAGTTCGGCAAGATATTCGCACTACGCTCAAGTTCGCAACAACCAATGAGTTCATCGCCAGTTTTAACCGTGAAAATCTTTACATCGAAGTTGCACGCAAACGCGATGCCTATGCCCAAACAATCGATATGCTCGAACGCTACAAAGATCAGTCAGGCATCATCTATTGTTTCTCGCGCAGGCAGGTGGATGAACTGGCTGCTTACCTCACTTCGCAGGGATATTCTGTCCGCCCATACCATGCTGGGTTGGAAGATTTTGAACGGCGAAAGAATCAGGAGTCCTTTATCCGTGACGACGCGCAGATCATCGTTGCCACGATCGCTTTCGGCATGGGCATCAACAAACCCAACGTTCGATTTGTGATCCACTTCGACATTCCCAAAAGTATCGAGGGTTATTATCAGGAAATTGGACGGGCGGGGCGCGACGGTCTACCCGCACACTGTCTGCTCCTCTATAGTTATTCGGATGCCGCCAAGATAAATTATTTCATTGACCAAAAAGAGGGCAATGAAAAACGCGTCGCGGTTCAACATCTGGATGCGATTATGCGGTATGCGGAGGAGGAACGAATCTGCCGCCGCAGACCACTCCTCAACTATTTCGGCGAATCAACCTCAGCCGAAACCTGTTCCAACTGCGACAACTGCACCTCCGCTCCCACCCCGCTGACGGACATCACTATCTTCGCCCAGAAGTTCCTCTCCTGCATCAAACGCGCGGATGAGAAATTCGGCGCAGGCCACATCGTTGATATTTTGCTCGGCTCGAAAAACGAAAAGGTTTTGCGCTGGGAACATGACAAACTGTCCACGTATAGCATTGGCACGGAACTAACCAAGAAACAATGGATGCATCTCGCTCGCCAATTGTTGACGATGGGCTATCTAAAGCAAGAGGGTGAGTATCACACATTGAGTCTTACAGTCAAGGCATTGGAGGCGCTCAGGAAACGGGAGATTATTTTCGGCGTCGTACAGGAAGCCGAGCGCGTCCGCATTAAAGGTAAGAAAGAGGAAATTGAATACAACAGCGCGCTATTTGCATTGCTCCGTCAAAAACGCAAAGAGATGGCTGATGAAGTTGGCGTTCCACCTTATGTAATTTTTTCCGATAAGACGCTAGTAGAGATGGCAGTGTATTACCCGCAATCCATCACGAGTTTGCTTAATATCTCAGGTGTGGGACAGGTTAAGTTACGTCAATATGGCGAAACGTTTTTGAATGTGATCGTGTCATATTGTGAAAAACACGAGTTGAAGGAAAACCCGAAAGAGACAACCCGCGCGAAAAGCGTTTCAAACCGCCGCTATGTCATTGTGTCAGAGGCTTACAACTCAGGGGAAACGGTTCAAGGTTTGATGGAGCGCTATCACGTCACAGCCGCAACCATCCTTGACCATTTGGCACGTTATCTCGCAGCAGGCAACAAACTGCGCAACGACAAAGACCTGCGAGTCCTCACTTCCGTCACTCCCGAGCAACAACAAGCCGCCTTTGCTGCGTTCGATGAACTCAGCCCGACCTTTCTCAAGCCTGTGTTTGATAATTTGAATGGAATGTTGAACTACGATGATTTGAAAATCCTGCAGATGTTGTATTTGATTTCCAGGCAGGAATAATGCGCGAACTCTAATTCTTTATTCGCTGCGCCGTCTTTCAAAGCGATAGATCTGCCAGGAATTATAGAGGTTGTGATAGAGAATGTAGAATGTTGGTCCCATTGCCACCAGGGGATTGATAAAGGTCAGAGCAATCCAGATCACAAAAGAGTTGTTCTTCTGCCCCAGCGACTGACTGGACTCCTGCCGAAAACGCTCTCCACCCAATAAGCCACCCAATACAAAATTGACAATACAGATCACGAGCGAAATCAAGGCGATGGAAAGAATGGCTGATGCAGAAGCCGTAACATCATTGCGCAGGAAATCTGCGGCTTTGGAACACATAATGAAAAGTGCAAGCAGCCAAAGAGGAAAGGAAAACCTTTTTCCACGGCGAATAACGCTTTGAGTCCGTTGGGGTAACAAGTTGGCTAAGCGAGCAAGAATGAGCGGGACAAACATAGTGATCAACACGGGTTCGAGGACCTGCCCGATTGAAATTTGCACGACACCTCCGACGATGAAGGGTAAGGTCACCGGCAAAACCAGCGACATCACCACATTGCTCAATAATACGGCACCGACTACATATTCAACTTGTCCGTGAATGAAATTGATAATGACCGGTGCGGCAATGGCTGTAGGCGCAATACCGGTAATAAAGGCTGCCAGCGCCAGGTTCAGGTCAAAGGGACGCAGAATCCAATAGGCGGAGAATGCCACTGTGATGTTTGCGAGCACCACCCAGATCACACCCCTCTGAAAGGATGCCGGTTGAATGTCGATGTCAAGAAAGGCAAAGAACAGCATGATCATGAGCAAGTACTGGATGTATGCTGATAATGCGTGAAACTGCGGAAACACAACGCCAAGCACGATCATTAGCAACAGGCCCAGGACCTTGCCGTAGGAATTCCAAATGGATTCGAGGTTGAACGTGGTTACAGTCATAACTGGCAGTTCGATTTGCCCACTGGCACCGTACGCCAGTGCGGCGTAGCAAATCGTGTCGCCCACACTGATTGTACTATTTGATTTATTTTTGTTTGAGAATTCGTCACAAGGTACGCTATTTCATCTCATATGCATCAGCCACTCCTGCACATTGACCGGTTGCTCTCCTTCCCCCGGTTCCTTACGCTCATACCCTCCCTCGGCTTGCAGCTTGTAGGAAAGCTGATGATCACGCAGATACGTTTCAAGGACATCTTCGCGTATATAACGGATGTGTTCAGGGTTCTCAAGTGGGAATAAAAGCTCAATACGACGATTTAAATTGCGCTCCATGAGGTCGGCTGAGCCCAAATAGATTTGCTCCTGTCCGCCGTTGAAAAAGTAAAAAATACGGCTATGTTCCAGATAACGTCCCACAACACTGGTAACATTGATATTTTCACTCAGGCCTTTCACCCCCGGGCGCAAACAGCACATTCCACGTACAAACAAGTCGATCTGCACACCTGCCTGCGAGGCCTCATAGAGCAGATCGATCATCCCGAAATCCGTTATTGAGTTCACTTTAAAAATTAAACGTGCAGGAAAACCTGATTTGCCATACTCCATTTCATGCTGGATCAATGCCTGCAGGCGTTGGCGCAAGTTAAAAGGGGCTATGAGAAACTTCTGGTATTCCTGATCTGTGGGATACCTTGTTAAATAATTGAACAGATTAGACCCGTCATCTCCCATCTTTTCATCGCAGGTAAACATACTAAGATCTTCATACATTCGGGAAGTGACCGTATTGTAGTTACCCGTTGCAAGATGAATATAGCGGCGAAGGCCTTCTTTTTCCTGACGCAGAACCATTCCAATCTTGCAATGAGTTTTGAACCCGGGCAATCCATGAACAACGTTGACGCCCGCCTGCTCCAGGAGGTGTGCCCAGCTCATATTTGATTCCTCGTCAAAGGTCGCTTTTAACTCGATCACCGCGGTGACTTCCTTTCCCTGCTTAGATGCATCCATCAAAGCTTTGACCACTGGTGAATCTTGGCCCACTCGATAAAGGGTTTGCTTGATAGATAGTACCTTGGGGTCGTGGGCTGCAAATGTCAGAAAGTCAACGACCGGCGAAAATGCATCGTAGGGATGATGAAGCAGTATGTTCTCTTTTCGGATTGCCCCAAAAATATCTCGTGCGTGAGATGCACGCTTGAAGACTTTTGGAACAGCTGGTTCGTAGCCTTGATATTTTAGATCATCGCGTTCGACGCTGTTATACAACTCCCATAAACTGCGCAAGCCTAAGGGGCTTCCTTTCACATAGAAATCCTCTGGATCAACTTCTAAGATTTCAGCCAATAAATTGCGAATCGTGTCTGGCATATCGTTATAAATAGCCACTCGCATGACAGGCCCAAACTCCTTACGTTGGATACTCAACCGTTGAATGCTTTCCTCTATATTTTCAAACAGATCATACGCCTCCAGTTCATCGATGTGTACAGCAGCATCGCGAATGATACGGAAGGGGTAAACCGCGACCACCTTTTCATCGGGAAATAGTTTCGTCAGATTGGCAATGATGATTTGTTCCAGCCAAATGAAGTAATAACGATAGAGGGCTTTGCCACTCTTGCGTGCCTTGCCCAACGACCGTTTTACAAGAAAAAGACGAGGCAGTGTATCGGGTATCTGTAAACGCATCAGTTTCGTACTGCCTTTGTGGTCACGAAGAATAATAGCCAGATTCAAATATAAGTTCGAAACGTGAGGGAAGGGATGCCCATGACTGAGTGGCAAGGGAATAAGGAGCGGAGAAATCGTTTTCTTGAAATAATCATAGACCCGTTCCTTCTGATGCTTGCTCAATTTTGAATAATCTAGGAAATGAATATCTGATTTTTCAAGTTTTGGCAAAATCTTTTTATGCAAGCCTTGGAGTGCGGTTGTGTATAGTTCGCTAGCCAGCTTGCGGATCGCCGTCAGTTCATTAGACAGGTTCAAACCCGTGAAGGAAGTTTCCCCATTGTGCGAGGACATCCGTTTGTGGATACCCGAAATTCGCAACATGAAGAATTCGTCCATGTTGGAACCGAAAATCGCCAGAAACTTAACTCGTTCAAGAAGAGGTGTCTTCTCGTCCAGCGCCTGGTCAAGCACACGGCGCTGGAATTCCAACAGGCTTAGATCCCGACTTATATAAAAGGGTGAATCAGAAAGCGAAACAGGGTTGACTTCTCGCGTTGACATAAATGGGCTGGATACCTTCTGCATAGGAAATACTGATTATTTTGAAAGTTCCACCATAAGCGCTGGTGTTAACAACCATTCTAAGGTAGCGCGGTGGTACTGATATAAATTATCCGCTGAAAGGTAGCACACGCCACCCTTTTTAAAATTGATATTCATATCCGTGTTGCCTGTCGTCAGCCAACTAATCAATTGACTGAGCATCGGTTCGTGCCCTACCAGGGCAATGTTTTCTACATCGTATTTATTTTGGATCTCATCGATTAAAGCTTCAAAATTCCCAGGTGGGATTAAGTTGTCACTGAAGCTAAGTTGATTTTTTAGCTTGAACTCACTCGCAAGGATTTTTGCTGTGTCGCGGGCCCGCACATAAGGACTGGAAAGGATCGTATTAAGCTGCATATCGAGCTGATGAAGCCCTTTCACAATCTTTTTCATCTTCTTGCGACCATCATCGGTGAGCGGACGCTGGCTGTCATCGTCGTCGCCGGGAGTTCCACGTTGAACAGCAATCGCGTGACGGACAATATATAAATTCATAGCTAGTCTTCTTTCTTGTCTTGTCCCCTTTGCCAGGGGAAGGCAACTAAAGGTGTGGCACGCCAATAATTTAGCACGTCATCTTTGTTTTTTAGATAGTCGGATAATTTATCAGCGAGGGACTGTTCATAGAAACAGCGAACAGATCTCGGCTCGTACGAATGGTTGTCCTCAGCAAATTCCGCCAGCGTTTCCAAAAAAACTTGCGTGTCATGAATCGTACCCATCTGAGTCTGATAATCATGCATGCGTGTCAACTGAGCTTCTGGAAAATCAGGCAGACAGGGATGAATCGCCTCGACCATATAGCGAATTTTTTTAAACGCGACTCGCAAATGGTGAACACTGACAAGTTGCGGCGGATCAATCTCGCTATAACGCTGTACAACCGTTAAATAAGCTTCATCCACTGCCTGAGGTAGTTTGCCGTGCAATTCGCTGGCAGGAAGATCTTCCACGGCTTCCTGTATCTTAAGCAATCGCTTATAGATGCCACCCGGCTTGATCGTTTCAATATGTTTTTCATCCGTACGCTGCTTCCGTTTTTCACGTTTTTTCAGGTAATCCTGAAAAGGCTCAAGTTCCGGGTACATGCTGATATCTTCAGAAGCTTTATCCAGCATCACTTGGATGTCACGAAGATCGCTAAAACCATCCAACTGCTCCTTAAGCCGGTCAGATAGTTTCTCTATTCGGGAAGCCGAAGTGAAAAAGGCAACCACCTCGAGCGTAGCTAGCAAGCGGCGTATAGAAGTACGCAAATCATGAACCGCGTTCTTGGAAAATTCCGCCCGGCAGAGTTTTAGTTTCTGACGATATGCAGTTCCACAGGTGTCAAGCG
>DASWEH010000057.1:0-10684 GCA_036394895.1 Anaerolineales bacterium | reverse complement strand
ATCGCGTTCTCGTTGGCATCTGCCCCACCGAGTGTGAACAGGATCTTCGTCAATGCCTGGTGCGGCGTGATCTCCGCCACCATTTTGCTTGCCAGCGCCCGAGCTTTGGTCGTCATCCCCGGCGCGGCGTACGGAAGTTCCGCCACCTGCTCCTGCATGGCTTTGATGACACGCTCGTCCCCATGACCGATGTTCACGCACATGGTCATCGAATTGAAATCCAGATAACGCTTCTCATCCACATCCCAGAAATAGACACCTTTGGCACGCTGCACCGCAATTGGATTGACCTTTGCCTGCGCTGACCAAGTATAGAATACATGCTCTTTTGATAAGGAAAGAATTTCGTCGTTAGGGAGATCGAACATCGTAGATGCCTCTCTAATTTGTTCTGCCCGCACGATTTGCCAAGCAAATCGAACTGCGGGCAGAACAAATTATAACCCTCCGCATTTTGGGGATTTATGATAAACTACAGCCCGCTCGAAACAGGTACGTTATAGAAAACGTGCCTTTCCGCTCCTGGCGAACCCACGGTTCGAACAGGAGCAATCCCATGGAAAGGAGGAAACCCTCATGCGCAAATACGAACTCGTTTGCATTGTCCAGCCCGAACTGGATGAGACTGCCTTTAAAGGTGTGGTCGACCGCCTCTCTGGCTGGATCAGCGAAGCAGGCGGAAGTGTGGATAAAGTGGATGTCTGGGGCCGCCGTCGAATGGCGTACCAGATCCGCAAACAAAGAGAAGGTCAGTATGTTCTCTTGAACGTTACGTTGGACCCGAAATCCACCAGTGATCTGGAGCGAAACATCCGCTACCTCGAACCGGTCCTGCGTCATATGTTGTCCGCGGTTTAAATTTTTACAGAGTGCCGCACTGTATAAATTTGTAAAGCAGAAATTACTTCTTGGACAAATTTACTAATTGATAGGGTAAGCGGTAGAGATATTCTCGGTTTTACAAGGAGACTGACATGAGCCGAGGCCTTAACAAAGTACAAATTATTGGTCATCTGGGACGCGATCCCGAAATGCGCTACACGCCCTCCGGGCGACCTGTGACAACGTTTACTGTCGCGGTCAGCCGTTCATGGAATACCGTGGATGGTGAGCGACATAACGAAACGGAATGGTTCAACATCGTCGCCTGGGGCAACCTGGCTGAGATCTGCAAACAATATCTCACCAAGGGCCAACAGGTGTACATCGAAGGACGTTTGCAGACCCGCCGTTGGGATGACAAGGAAGGCGCGAAACACACCAGCGTCGAAGTTGTCGCCAACGAAATGATGATGCTCAGCGAGCGGAGCGATCGTCGCGAGCACAACAATCAGGGCCAGCAACAAGCGGATATGCCCCCGGATGAAATCGCCGCAAATGAGGATGAATTCCCATTCTAAGGCACTATTTGGAAGGGATTCTTAATAATTGATCTTATGCAATCCGCCACAGAGAGCACACACCTGCCCTGGTACGGCTTAAGCCGCACGGTGCCAAGGGAGCTTTTTGAGTTTTTTCTCTTGTTCTCTCCGTGAGATCTGTGGCAATAGAATGATGTAAGGTCAAGTAAGGTTCTTTCCCAAGATTAAGTAAAAATTGGAGTCATAAATGGCTGATGATAGAAGACCTTCAGGCGGCATGGAAGGCGGTGGCGAACGCCGCTTCTTTGCCAAGCCTAAATTTTGTCAATTCTGTGCAGATAAAACACTCACGATTGACTATAAAAAAACAGATTTGCTTCGGAAATATGTGACCGAAGATGGCTCGATCCGCCCGCGCCGCCAGACTGGCGCCTGCGCGCGACACCAGCGAGCCGTGGCCGCAGCCATAAAGCAGGCCCGGCATATTGCGCTTTTGCCATTCACCGGCAGGCCGGTTGATGAAAGAAGTTAATCCCGCGTAGCATAGCAGGTGCGGGGTCCCGCGAGGCGCGGGACCCCGTCTTTGCGTCATGGAGAACATGAATGGCAAAACAAAGCAATACACCCAGAGTCGTTTCAAAAAAGCATATTGCCCGTTTGGAACGCGAACGCCGCCAGGTCAATCTGATTCGAGGCATTGCCCTGGCCGGGATCGTGATTGTGGCTGGTCTGTTAATCTATGGTTATCTCAAATTGAACGTTCTGCAATTACGTGAACCCGTTGCGGAAGTCAATGGTGTCAAGAACACGACTGGAGAATGGCAGGAACGCGTCCGGTTTCAACGTGTTCAAATGATGAACGTTTACAATCAATATTCTTTTTACCAGCAAAATTTCGGCGTGGATTATTCGCAGCAAATACAGCAAATCGTATCGGATTTGGCATCGCCAGAAGTCATTGGGCAACAGGCCCTCGATCAAATGGTGGATGATATCCTGATCCGAGAGGAAGCGGAAAAGCGCGGGATTACCGTATCGGAAGATGAAATACAAAAATCGATTCAGGATAATTTCGGTTTCTTCCCGAATGGAACTGAGACGCCTACGGTTACACCGACCGAGGTGACTCTGCCGACGATGTCCAGTGAACAGTTGACACTTTATCCGTCCACCTCTACGCCGACAGAGGTGCTCACTTCTACAGTGACCCCGACCGCAACGCTGGATCTTTCGGCCACGCCCGCGCCAAGCTCCACACCGGTGTTGGATACCCCCACCCCGGTCCCCCAACCTCCAACGGCAACGACAACTCCCTACACATTGGAAGGGTTCCAAAAGCAATACGGAGATACCGTTAAGAGTTTCGAGACCGACAAGATCAGTGAAAAAACGCTACGATCGGTTTATGAAGCGCAGCTTTTACGTCAGAAATTGTTAGAGGAAATCACCAAAGATACGCCTCACACGGAAGAACAGGTTTGGGCACGCCATATTCTTGTGCAGACTGAAGTAGAAGCGAACGCTGCTTACAAACTTGTTGAGGGAGGTGTCGATTTCGCCACGGTTGCCCAGCGATACTCGAAAGACACTGGCTCCGGGGCAAATGGCGGTGACCTTGGCTGGTTCGGCAAAGGCGCAATGGTCCCAGAATTTGAAGAAGCGGCTTTCGGTCTGAAAGTTGGCGAGATCAGTAAACCGGTCAAAAGTCAGTTTGGTTATCACATCATTCAGGTTCTCGGTCATCAAGATAGGCCCTTGAATGCCTCGCAATACCAACAGAAGAAAGAAACAGAATTCAATAACTGGCTGGCTGACGCCCGCAAAAACGCAAAGATTCAGACCTTCGATATCTGGAAGGAACGCGTTCCCACGGAACCGACCCTCCAGGCGCCAACCCAGTAATCAATTCTTCCTGAACAAAAAACCGTTCGACTTCCGTCGAACGGTTTTTTGTTCTTGCCTTGACTGATTAGCCTACCTTCAACATTTCATCCGTCACCTGATCGAGCCTCAGGCTGATCACCTGGCTCGCCGAATCGCGTCCCATCGTAATTCCATAGATCACATCCGCAGCCTGGACCGTATTGCGGTTATGGGTGATGATAATAAATTGGGTATCTCGGCTCAACTCCTGCAACAAATCACGGAAGCGGCCCACGTTCGCCTCATCCAGCATGGCATCCACTTCATCCATCACGCAGACCGGAGTCGGTGAAACTTTTAGCAAAGCAAACACCAGCGCAACAGCCGTAAGACTGCGCTCCCCACCAGAGAGCAAAGCTAATCCCTGCTCACGGCGACCTGGCAAACGCGCTTCGATCTCAATGCCTGTTTCCACAAGATTATCCGGGTCGGTCAATGACAGCCGAGCGGAGCCACCTCCAAATAAACGCGTGAACATGGCGCGGAATTGTTTATCCACCGCGTCAAACGTCTTGGAAAATTCCCGCTGGGTAAGCTCATCGAGTTCAGCGATCACATGCCTTAAATCTGCTTCCGCTTTTTGCAGGTCATCCACCTGTGTGCGCATGAAGGCATAGCGCTCTGACTCTGTATCAAACTCTTGTTTCGCTTCAGGGTTGATCGCGCCCATACGGCGTAGACGGGTGCGCTGCTGCGCCAATTGTGATTCCAAATCGGGTGAAACTTCCGTCACAACGGGCAGTTCTTCCACCATTCCGTCGAATGGCAGAGGCACGGGTCCTGCCACATCCTCGGCGTAATCAAACATCACCAGACCAAAATCATCCGTGATCTTCTGACGTAGATTATCCAACGCTTCCTGTTTCCTCAACTGTTCCAACTGCACCTGACCCAACAAACGTTCTGCCGTCGCCAGAGACCGTTGAGCATTTGCCTCGCCTTCCTGCAAGCGTGTTTCCTCCTGCTCGGCGCTTTCCAGGTCTTTCTCGGCAGGGTCAATATACACGTTCAATTCTTCGATCTGATGCTGCAATTGAGTCTCACGCTCACGCAGGGATGATCTTTCAGTATCCAAGCCGCTCAGAGAGGTTTCCGCCTCCTGCAAGCGCGCCGTCAACTCAAAACGACGTGAGTCAAACCGCGCCACTTCTTTCTCTCTTTCTTCTTTCTTCGAAGCAGCATCTGCGACCGCACGTTCCACAACTGCCACGCGTGTGCTCCAGTATGAAGCCTGGTTTTGGGACTCTGCCAGATCCATCGCCTTCAATTGTTCAGAAAGACCTTGCATATCTTCCCGCACTTTTATGGTTTGACTTTCCAACTCTGATTGCGCTTGAATTAGATTTTGACGGATCGAAGCCGCTTCCTCGACATCAGCCTTTAATTGACTCTGCTGACTCTTCTGCCACTCCAATTGACGCCGCGCCGATTCAGACTCCAATCCAGCCTGCCGTTCGTTTCTCTGGGCTTCATCAAGGCTGACCCGCCTTTCGCGCGCCGATTCATCCGCCTGTGTCAATTCACGTCGTGAATCTGCAATTTGCGCGGAAAGCGAATCGACCTCGCGATTCAACGATTCAATCTGCGTGCCCAATGTTTCGAGAGCTTCGGTTAGCTCGCGCTTTTGGCGCCGACGACTTAGCGCGGACCCGCCAGAGGAAGCAGACTTTCCAGCGATGATGAGTCCGTCGCCGCGGAAGACCTCACCGCGTAACGTCACCACCCGCGCGTGAGCCGGTAAATCTTTCAACAAGCGACGGGCAGTGGCGCGGTCACGAACGATCAACGTCTGCCCCAACATAAGATGAACCGCCGGGCGCAACTCCTCCGGCGCATGGACAAGTTCAGATGCAACGCCGAGCGAATTTTCATCATCAGGATTTGTGATTGGCGGGCGGGAATGATTATCAAGTGGAAGCAAGGCGGCGCGCCCAGCGCCATCCGACTCAAGCAACTGCAGAGCCACATCGATTTCATCCGCCTCCAACAGGATCGCATCCAGCGTATCACCCAACGCAGCGGCGACTGCCACTTCAAGCTCCGCAGGCACATCCAATGAGGTACTCAAGGCGCCCCGAGCACCTTTGAGCCGCGCTTGCCGTGCCGCATCCAGCAGGAAACGCGCCCCTTCTGCATAACCTGCCAGGGAATGTTCCGCCTGCTCGAGAACCTCAAGTTGGGCTTTCAGACGTGTATGCTGGGCAAGCTGCTGAGCCCGTTCTTCTGATTTGGCCCGTCGTTCGTTTTCAAGTCGTTCAACCTGTTGTCTTTTCTCTCTCAGTTGAGTTTCGGCTTCGCGTAAACGCGCTTCGGCTTCTTCGCGCAGCTGACTCGCCTGGGTGTGTTTTTCCTCTGCCTGGCGGGCATTCAGCTCAGCGGCTTCGATTGCTTTGTTAGCATTCTCCAGACGAGACTGTAGATTTTCCAACCGAGATTTCAGTTCATCCAGTCGCGCCTGTGACTCGGCGCGCTGCGCGTTCCACTTTTCGATTTCAGTCCGTGCAGACCTTAATCGTTCTTCCACGGAAGTCCGTTCCACCTGCCTTGTTTGTAGCGCCTCTTGAGCAATCGCAAATTGCTTCTGCGCTTCTTCATATTCCGCTTGTAAACGAGCAACTTCCTGTTCTGCCTCCATAAGACGCTCCCGCGCGATCTGCTCTTCATCAGAGGTGCGGTTTTTATCTGCCAACACAGAAGATTGTGCGGAAAGCAGCGAACGCTGGCGCTCCTCCAGGACTGCCAGTCCGCGGCTTGCTTCTTCACGCTGGTTATGCAACTCTGCCGATCGACGATGCCAGGCATTGAGCTGGGCGCGCAATCCGCTGAGTCGCTCACGAAAGGTGTTGTACTCTGCTTGCGTCTTGGCATGGATTTCGCGCGCTTCACGCACGCGTGTATCCTGTGCCTTCACCACTTCACGCGCATCCGTCAATTCTTTTTGGGCGTGATGCCAGTGATAGCCATACCACTCACGCAGGATTACTTTCAAGTCTGCTTGGGCGCGCGTATATTCAATGGCGCGTTTTGCCTGTCGTTCCAAGCTTCGCAGGCGCGGCTCCAATTCAGACATAATATCCAGCACGCGTTCCAAGTTACGGGTTGTGTTTTCGAGTCGCTTGAGTGCATCTTCCCGGCGCACACGGTATAGCCCCACACCCGCTGCCTCTTCGAACAGACGGCGACGCTCATCTGCTTTGAGGGCAAGCGAGGCATCCACAAGTCCCTGCCCGAGGATGGTATAGGTGCGTTCGGATAAGCCAGACGCGGCAAGCAATTCGTTTAAATCGCGCAGGCGCACATGCTGATCGTTCAATAAATACTCATTGTGACCATCACGATAGGCGCGACGCGTCATGCCCACTTCCGTATAATCCACAGGCAGCCAGCCAGTTGTATTATCAAAAACGATATGGGCGGAAGCCATGCTGGCGCGCGGCCGATGCTCCGACCCGTTGAAGATCATATCTTCAGTCTTCTTGCCGCGCAACAACGTGTAGGATTGCTCGCCCAATACCCAGCGCAGGGAGTCAGCGATGTTCGATTTCCCTGATCCGTTCGGGCCAACAATCGCAGTAATCCCGCCTGCAAATTCAAACGTGGTTTTGGAGGCAAAGGTCTTATACCCTTGCAGTTCAAGTGATTTTAGACGAAGAGGCATGTATGATTAAGTGAACAAATTTTATTTATAGGAAAGACCCAACGATTCAAGCGCAGTCTGGGCGGCGATGCGCGCCGCAACCTGTTTACTCGAACCATGTCCCCTGCCATAGGTAAGCCCTTGAATGCGGACTTCGACCTCGAAGACCTTCGCATGATCCGGTCCGCTTGAGCTGATCGTTACATATTGCGGCGTTCCCATTTTTTCGGCCTGGGCCCACTCCTGTAAACGACTCTTCGGATCGTGGATATCATCAAGGACAAATTCCTGCGAGGCTTCCAACAGGGGATAAACAAATGCTTCCACAGCCTTGAGTCCACCATCCAAATACAGCGCGCCGACGACCGCTTCAAACAACGATCCCAGCAACCCATCGCGTTGACGTCCGCCTGAAGCATATTCTCCGCGCCCCAAACGAAGCGCGGCTCCCAGGTTCAGATGTCGCGCGAAGGTCGCGAGCTGGTCGTTGCGCACGATCGCAGAGCGGATTTTCGTCAATTCGCCTTCGCGCATCTCGGGAAAACGATCATAAACCCACGCGCCAACGACGAAGTCCAGCACAGCATCTCCGAGAAACTCAAGCCGCTCATTATCCTCCACCGAGTCCGGGTTTTCGTTGACGTAGGAACGATGCGTTAGGGCACGCGTCAGCAAAGCTAAGTTTGAAATGTGCAGACCCAGTCGTTGGCTGAGGTCCGCTGCGGGTTCGAAATTCCGCGAGTCAGGCAGGATGGTCACAAGTGTCTCCCGGGAACTCAGGGAGCGCCAGGCCCATCCCCTACCCGCCGTAGGCAGGGCGGGTGGGGTGGATCTCGCGTTCCATCAGTTCCAAATATCACCCCGCACGCTACCTAAAGCGCTTGAAGAAGCGTGCGGGGTATCAAGCGGGCTGAATTTTACTATAAGCCCATCGATTTTTTAAGATACAATCAGGAATTCTTTTCCGAGGCAATCTATGGCTGAGATCAGCAGTGAGACCAGGTTTTTGCACGCAATTGAAATGGGGTTGGGTGCATGGCAATGGGGCGACCGTGTGGTCTGGCAATATGGTCACGGATATAGCGACAAGGAAGTACGGCAGGCATTTCTGGCTTCGTTGAACGAGGGAATTCGATTTGTCGATACAGCAGAAATTTATGGGAATGGTCGCTCTGAGCAACTGCTTGGGCAATTTCTCAAAGAAATAGATCAACCGATCTTGATCGCAACCAAGTTCCTGCCCTTTCCGTGGAGGTTTGGAAAGAAAGCGTTTCCGCGCGCCTTGAAGGGAAGCCTGGGACGCATCGGTGTGGAAAGCGTGGACTTGTATCAAATCCACTGGCCGACTCCCCTCATGAGCATTGATACGATGATGGAGGGATTGGCGGAATGCGTAAAAAGTGGCATGACGCGGACTGTGGGCGTCTCCAATTTCGGTCAATCCAAAATGTTGGCGGCTTATTCTGCCTTGGCTCGCCATAATATCCCTTTGGCATCCAATCAGATCCACTATAGTTTGCTCAACCGAACCGTGGAAAAAAATGGAACGCTTGCCCGCTGCAAGGAATTGGGGATCCGCCTCATCGCATATAGTCCCATCGAGATGGGATTGCTGACAGGAAAATATAGTCCTGACTCGCCTCCACCAGGCGCGCGTGCAAGAAACTATACCGGGCGGCTACCCAAGCTTGGTCCTCTCCTAAAAGTAATGACAGAAATCGGTCAGGACCATGGTGGCAAATCCAATACACAGGTGGCCCTGAACTGGGTCATTTGTAAAGGTGCGCTGCCCATCCCCGGCGCGAAGAATGCGGAGCAGGCACAGGAAAATGCAGGTGGACTTGGGTGGAAACTAAAAGAGGAAGAAGTTGCAAGGCTGGATCAAGCCAGTGACGCGATCTTTGAGTAACAAAAAATCTCAGCGAGATTTCGCTGAGATTTTTACAATTATTTGGACATAAACATCGAACGATCCAGGCGATAACCCATGGCTTCCAACTTTGGAGAGAACATGGGGCGTAATCCCGTGGGCCTGAACTGGCCGAGTGGTTTTCCTTCCGAATCTGTACCCGTCTGCTGAAATTGGAAGATATCGGTCAAGGTGATGACCTCGGACTCCATGCCTGCCACTTCAGAAATTTGCGTCACTTTCCGGGTCCCATCCGGGAAACGCGTCAGGTAAACGATCAGGTCAAGCGCCGCGGCAATCTGCTTGCGAATGGCGAGGACCGGTAATTCAAACCCAGCCATGAGCGTCATGGTTTCAAGGCGCGAAAGTGTGTCGCGCGGCGAGTTGGAATGGACAGTCGTCATCGATCCATCATGACCCGTGTTCATTGCCTGCAACATATCCAGCGCCTCGCCACCCCGAATTTCACCGACGATGATACGGTCCGGGCGCATACGTAAGGAGTTCTTGACAAGGTCGCGAATGGTCACCTGTCCATCTCCGTTGTAATCTGGCGGCCGTGCCTCCAGTGACACCTTGTGCGTCTGCATCATTTGCAGCTCGACCGAATCTTCGATGGTCACAATCCTTTCGTTATCAGGAATGGAACGCGCCAGGATATTGAGAAACGTGGTTTTCCCGGAACTTGTATTTCCAGCAACAATGACATTCAACCGGGCAGCCACACACACGGACACAAAATCTGCCATGCCTCGAGTAAGAGCACTTTTATCGATAAGATCCTGAACAGCTAACTTATCCTTTAGGAAGCGGCGGATAGAAATGCAGGTGCCCTGCTGTGCCACTGGCGGAATCACCGCATTGACGCGCGAGCCATCTTTCAGGTGAGCATCAACCGTGGGATGCTTGTAATTCACATAGCGCCCAAATGGATTGATGATATGGTTGAGAGCAAGACGCAATTGAAGTTCGCTTTCATACTTCACGTCTGTCAGTATCAATTTCCCTTCTTTTTCAATAAAGATTTGGTTCGGACCATTGACTAAAATTTCGCTGATGTGCGGGTCATCAAAAAACGTATCCATTGCACCATACTTGGTTGCGTAGTCATAAATCTCATTCAGAAATTCCTGTTCATTTGACCCAAGATCACCGTTTGCAACTTCATAAGCCTGAAAGATCAAGCCTCGCAGTAACTCCTCGTAGCGTTCGCCCAAGGGAGGAGTCTCATCCATAAGCTCGATAAGATACTTCAGAACTCTGGGCCTCAACAGCTCAGCATCTGTGATTCCTGGAACGTTTGGTGCGCCTAGTTTTTTCATCACACTCTCCCAATTTCAAAATTTTTATGGAAATAAAAAGAGGGCAAGCAAAATCAGTTCAGCCTATGCCCTCTTAAAGCATTTGCGCGACTCATGATGCAAGAAATTAACGACGTTTGTAAAGCAACTTTACCTCGTCAGCCCAACTTGCAATGGGATGGTCAAGTCCTCTAGTAGCTGCGAACCGTCACTATAATTTAATATCACGTTCGCACCCCCGGCAAATTTTACGGTATAGCCAATGATTTGCGTCTGGAAACCAGTTGAGCCGCTTGTACCGTTGATGGTCACATTGCAATATGGCGCATAGATCGTGCCTGTAAAGACATCAGCAGAATTTCCATTCATAGTGCAGGTGGACGGCGTACCACTGGCATAATTCGGAGCAAGATAGATTAGAAAATTCTTATAGGGAGCTAGAGTGGAATCGCTATCAACTTGAGCTTGAGTAATGCCCCAAAGCTGAACTGTGGCACCGCCATTGAACGTGAAAGAGCCTCCGGGCTTAACATATAGGAATACGCCAGGAGAA
>DASWEH010000056.1:0-7651 GCA_036394895.1 Anaerolineales bacterium | reverse complement strand
ACGGTTGGCAATCACCTTAGCCTGGTTCTGGCAATCCAGCATGTCGATCAGTGAAAGCCACCAATGGGCGGTTCGTCTGATGGAGCATGTGGATGATTCGACGCCACTTGACATCCACGCGGGCCTGTTGTGGGGCTTGGGGGGCTTTGCATGGTCGCAGGGCGAGTTGGCACGTGCAATCACCAATCTTGACGAAAGCGTACGTTTGGCTCGGATGACAAATGACAAATATCAGCTTGCCAATATCCTGATTGTGCGCGGACTCGCCGCCAACTCTGCCCACGAGGTGCAGTCCGCGAATGAAATGTTCGAAGAAAGCATACAACTCCATCGCTCGCTCCATGAAAAATGGGGCGAATCATTAGCGTTATCCTGGATGGGCGATGTGGCACTATTGGATAAGGATTTTGAGCGCGCCCGAGAGTTACACGAGCAGGCGATTGACATTGCGCGTGAACAGGGCGATCCATGGATCTTTTTAGCTCCCCTTATGTCCGGTGGAAATACTGCTCTGATCACGGGGAGTCCTGAAGAAGCCGAAGCGATTGCTGCTGAGGCAATCGGTCTCCTGAGGGAAATTGATGATAAATGGAGTCTGGTATGGGGTTTGAATGAGTTAGGTCATGCTGCGCTCCAGCTTGATCACCTGGGAATCGCGAGCGCCTCCTTTGAAGAATGCATTAGCGTGGCACGAAATATTGGGAATCCTGGCGCTCTAATTGCATCCTTTCTGGGTGCGGCCATGGTCGCGGCAAAGCTGTTTCAGAAACAGCCTGTTGCAAATGGAAACGGGGAGGCTTCCAGACTCGTGAATGCCATACGCTTGCTAGGGGCGATCCCCTCCCTCAACAAGAACCTCCACATGTTTTTTTGGTTGGGATGGTGGCGCGATGTTTATGAACAGGCAATTGCTCAGGTGCGCGGGATGACAACCGACGAAACTTGGGAGAGAGCTTTTGCAGAAGGTGGAACGCTTTCCATGCAGCAGGTGTTGGCAATTGTCCAGCAGGAATTACAGAGACAATAACGCTTAGATGGATCATTCTCTTGGTTTTTGAAAAGAGGTGAAAATTTATGGGGACCGTGTACATTCAGATTCGACCGTTCGATTCCTTTCAAGTTGATATTTATTTAATGAGAAGTATAATTGGGCAATTCAGTTCATTGGAGGAGAGCCATGAATATGTCTGTTTCACAAGCGCAGGGGAATGTTCCGGTTACCATCATCAAGATTGATGGACAATTGGATGGTCAGAATTATCAGGAGTTGATCTCCAAAGCTCAAGAACTTTATAAAGAAGGCACGCGTGATTTTCTGCTAGATTTGAGCGAACTGACTTATGTCAGCAGTGCTGGGCTGGTTGCCTTGCATAGTATGGCTTTGTTGGCGCGGGGAGAGGAATTGCCAGATACAGAGGGTGGGTGGTCTGCTTATCGTTCCATGGGGCGCTCCAGTGAGGCAGGCATGCAAAAGCATGTGAAGTTGCTCAATCCGCGCAGCGAAGTAATGGGCGTGCTGGATATGGTGGGATTTAGTAATGTATTTGAGATCTATACCGATCTTGATGAAGCTGTAAAGTCTTTTTGATGAGGAAAGCGATATGGAATGGCTCCATGTCGCTCTTTGATTTATAAAGAATTGCCTGAATGCCTAGATCTGAAGGTTGAGTTTCAGCTTTTTTAACTGTTTTCTAAATTTACCGCTTGTCTCACGCATAACATGCGTAAGTTGACTTTGTACATGAATTGGCAGGTTGAAATTCAAATAGAAAGTTAAGTAAATTATGCGGCACTCTGTAGAAATGAATGAGATGAGCTGCGGTCATTGAGGAGTCAGATGAAACGGAATCTCGGTAATCTAGCCATCATTGCTCTCGTCATACTCAACATCATCGTCTGGCTCGTTTTTCCCCCTGTCAATGATGGTCGTCCCAATTTCTTACGCCAATACGCGGGTGAGATTATTGGCTCGAACAATATTATTTTGATGGCATGCTCGCTTTTCCTTTCCACGCGACCCAAGTGGGCGGAAAAATATTTTGGCGGGCTCGACAAAATGTACATGACACATCGCCGCACGGGGACAGCCGCCTTCCTGCTGATCTTTGTTCACGTATTGACCGTGCCCATTTCAACGACGGGTTGGCGCCTTGGAAATTATCTGGCGGTTATCGCATTCACGGGAATTGTCACCATTGTGCTGATCACACTTGCGCCGCGCATCCCTTTTCTAAATCGGCTCGCCGGTAGCGATTATGATGATTGGAAAAAACTCAAACGCTGGATTGGGATCTTCTTCATCCTGGCCTTCATCCACTCGTTGACCATCGGCAATCCACTCCATGCGCTGATCGCCATCACATGGGTGCAGATGTTCTTCATTATCGGTACAGTTTCGTATCTTTATACGGAAGTCTTTGGCGGCATCTTCAAAAAGTTTCTGCCCTATCAAGTGGAAGCGGTGAAACACCCTAATGCCTCGAGCACCGAAGTGACCCTGCGTGCCCGTAAGGAACCCATCAAGAAACAGCGCGCGGGGCAGTTCCTGTTTGTCCGCTTCCCGCGCGATAAGGATTTGAACGAATCCCATCCCTTTACGATTTCCAGCGCACCCACGGAGGATGTCCTGCGCCTGACCATCAAAGCCAGCGGCAACTTCACGCGCGACTTGTTTGCCAAATTGAAAGAGGGCTCAGATGCGATCATTGAGGGTGCGTACGGAATGTTCAACTATAAGACAGGCGGTCCGAAGCAGATCTGGATTGCAGGCGGTATCGGTCTGACACCCTTCCTGTCCTTTGTACGCGACATGGATGGCAATTTGGCTCACAATGTAGACTTGTACTACACTGTTCGTCATCCGGAAGAGGCGGTCTTTGTGGATGAGCTCGAAGCCGCGGCTGCAAAGAATCCAAGCCTAAAAGTTCATATCCGCTACTCAGCGAAGGAAGGTTCGTTAACCATCGAAGGCATTGTGAAGAATGCAGGCGGGAATATCAGTGGCTATGACGTTTACCTCTGCGGACCCTTGCCCATGATGCAGGCGTTCGAGAAAAAGTTTATGGACCTAGGCCTCCCGAAAAGCAACATTCATTATGAAGAATTCAATTTCCGTTAGAATTTTCAAGTGAGGCAAAACATGGAAATCACTGTTAACCTTCAGCAGGCAAGTGAACCGGTCGCTATTATGCATCTTCAAGGCGACGTTGACGCGTCGAATTTCGTGCAAATTGTAGATAAGGCGCATGAGATTTATCAAAACCCGGCGCGTAATCTCATCCTGGATTTGAGCGAAGTCTCCAGCATCAGCAGTACCGGCATTGCTGCCATCCACAAAATCGCATTGATCTATAGTGGCGCTTCAGGAGAAATCACGCATCCCGACCAGACCCATAGCAGTAGTGCACGCAAGCATGTGAAACTTCTCAGCCCACAGCCAGATGTGGAAAAAGCTCTTGAGACCGCAGGGTTAAAGCTCTTTTTCAAAGTATTTCGCGATCTCGACAGTGCGTTGAAATCATTTTAGTTTTGAAGAGGCAATTATGTATAGAAGATACAGGGAATATCGGCGCCGTCGCCGTCGTAACTATGAGGACCGTCCTCATCGTGGACTAACCTCTCTATTTCGCAGCCCGGGTGCTCAGGTAGCGGTTTTGCTCATTGTCGCGTTGATTATCTACCTCATCCTGCAAAGTGCAGGCAGATAACAAACATGAACAATAACTCCCTCTTCATAAGAGGGAGTTATTAATTTGCGGCAACTTGGTTGCGACCAGATTCCTTGGCTTTATACATCATTCGATCTGCTCGGCGCAGGACATCTTCAAACGTTTTATCTTCCTGGTTCGCTTCGGCGACGCCAATGCTTACCGTTGAGTAGATCAAATGACCATCCACATTACAGGGTGTCTGTGCCCATGTTTTCTGAACACGTTCAGCAACGATTTTTGCCTGCTCCAAATTCGTCTCCGGCAGCAGCAAACTGAATTCCTCTCCGCCCAGCCGTCCAAACGTGTCTTGGGCACGCTTTTGTTCCAGCACAACCAGCGATAGATTTCTAAGCACGAGATCCCCTGCATAATGCCCATATGTATCATTGATGTTTTTAAAGTAATCCGCATCCAGAACCAGTACGGATAAACTTCGACGATAACGTGAAAAGCGCAGAAACTCACTTTCAGCGATATTGAAAAATTGACGCCTCGTCAAGCTTTTGGTCAGCGAGTCGATGTTTGCCAGGTATGCCACCATTTCCTTGGCATCCTTTTCCTGCATATAGGCTTTGAAAGACCTGCGACGATAGGACTGGATCTGCAATCCCGATACCAACCCCAGAATATGCACAATGAGCTGCGCAGAAATTGCTGTAGTAAATGCAACAGGTTTGTAAAAATAATCAATAGACAATGCACCTGCTGAAAAGCCCAACGCCAGCACAATCGTGGACAAGATCTTTAGCGGCGAAAGAATATAGATTGCGAAGGGTATGATGACATCATAGGTGGTGTTGAATAAATTTGCCGGACGTATGAAATTGAATAAAAGGAGAGAGACGATTGTTAAAGATAC
Organism: Anaerolineales bacterium; assembly: GCA_036394895.1. GTDB lineage: Bacteria > Chloroflexota > Anaerolineae > Anaerolineales > Villigracilaceae > Defluviilinea. The sequence goes on along the minus strand of DASWEH010000056.1, from coordinate 3,082 downwards.
CCAGGCCAGCATAAGACGGTCGTAAATTCTAACTCTACTGGTCTTCCGAATCATGGCAATGATCAAGAGCGAGATCAAAATATACACCCCCCGATAGATCATTAAACCCCAAAAAAAATCAGGTCGATTCTTATAAAGCAATACATCCACACCGATCATGCTGAAAACACTGAGGATGGCGACAGATATATAAAGAGTGCTTTGCGCGACATCATCTTTGAGATGAAAAACGCGGTAGTCACCCTCCATCTCCCCCAAGTCAACCAGAAACCGACTCTGAAATCTTTTAAGCATTCTCGACCTGTGCTGGGATGATAACTGCCGCTTGTCTCATTAAAAAGTAAGCTTTTTGAATGAATTTGCAGGCTAAAACTCAAATTTCAAGGTTTGCTTTGCCTGTCAACCATGCGTGCGGCACTCTGCAAATCATACTCCATATTCAGTGCCTGCCTAGTCTAGGCAGGGTTCAATAGGTTACAAAAAAGTCAGCAAGAAGCATGCGAATTACACCATGTTACAATTTATTGACGGAGATCAAGGATGAAGCAGACAATACAAAATTTTTTCAAAAACGAGACCTTCGTTGCCACCCTACTAATTCTCCTGACAACTGGTATTACCTACGGGGTAAGCATTCCCAATCTTGGATACTATCACGATGACTGGTTTGTGCTGTGGTCTGGGCAAGCGCGGGGCGCGCAGAGCCTCATTTCACTGTTTTCAACAGATCGCCCGTTTATGGGCGTCATTTATTCCTTCCTTTATCACTTTTTAGGGGACACGGTCATTAACTGGCATTTATATGCCCTGCTATGGCGGTTTCTTGGCGGATTGGCGTTTTTCTGGATCTTGCGCTTGATCTGGCCGAATCAAAAATACATGACAACCCTGATGGCAGTGCTTTTTATCGTCTATCCGGGTTTTCTCTCCCAGCCAAATGCAAACACAAAGCAGAATCATCTTTATGGGTTTGGCACGGCTCTACTTTCCATCGCCTTGATGCTTCAGGGAATGAAAACGAATAAACCTGGCTGGAAGATCTTTTGCAGTCTTTTGTCTCTTGTTCTGACTGCGAATTATCTATTCATTTATGAATACATGATCGGCTTTGAGGGGACACGCCTACTTCTTATGGGATATGTTTTATATCAGGAGGGGCTCAAGGAGTTCCGCTCGTTGGCACGGGAAATCATAAAGCGTGTATGGCCCTACTGGATCGTCACAGCCGGGTTTTTGTACTGGCGTATCTTTCTATTTGAGAGCTCCAGAAACGCAACCGATGTATCTGGCTTAGCGGGAAGTTACCTTAGCAATTTTCGCTACATGTCCATCCGCTCGATCCTCGAAACAGCCAAGGACTTTCTGGATACTTCGATTTTCGCCTGGTTTGTAGAGCCTTACCAGTTATTCTCACTGGCTACCTATTCAAACTTAATCTTTGCGTTATTGATTGCCGGCATTGTGGCTATACTGGTTTGGCTCTATATGTTCCTGTTCAAAAAACAGTGGGGGATAAATTCCAACGAAGCAGAGACTCCCCGCCTCATGAAAGATTTTATTTGGGTGGGCGCTCTGGTCATTTTATTTGCGATTTTGCCGGTGATCTTATCTGATCGACAGGTGGATCTGTACGACTCATACAAGAGCTACGGACTCCATCCGATCCCCGGCGTGGTCCTTTTCACTGTTGGGATTGTGCTCATGTTCCAGCCAAAGTTTCGCAGACTGGTCCTGATCGCCTTGATTGGGATCTCGGTCTCGACCCAAATTTTGAGTGCGGATTACTGGGAGGAATATTGGAAAATTCAACGCGAAATGTGGTGGCAACTCACCTGGCGCGCGCCTGATATCCAAGCGGATACGTTGGTGATGGCGTACATATCCGGCGGCTACAACCCGCAGCAGGATTACGAGATTTGGGGACCGATCAATTTGATCTACAACCCCGGCTCGGCAAAAACGCCGGCAGTCCAGGCGGAAGTCCTTAATACGGATACATCCTATAGTATCTTGAGGAAAGATGTCCTTAACAACCATGTCCGTGATATTAAACTTCATAGGGATTTCAACAATTTACTTTTGCTAAGTACCCCCTCGTCAATCTCTTGTATGCATGTGATTGATGGTCAACTGCCTGTTTACTCGGCGAGCGAATCGCTGCTGGTCCAAAAGATCGGAGCGTATTCGCATATCGACAGGATCATTCCAACAGGCTCAGCCCCTACTCCACCCTCGTCAATATTTGGTACTGAGCCTGCACATAACTGGTGTTACTACTACCAAAAGGCCTCCCTGGCGAGGCAGAACGGTGATTGGGAAGCGATCGGAAAATTATATGATCAGGTGCGCGAGTTAAACCTGGAAACCGATGACAAATCTGAAATGATCCCGTTTTTTGAGGGACTGGTGAATTCAGGAAGATATGAGGATGCCAAAATTCTTTATAAGGAAGAGATCAAAGGGCAGAATGAAATGCGCTTCCCACTGTGTACATTTCTAGTGGACGATCCGGGCTATCCACCCGAATTTGGTTATGATTATCAAAACGTCTACGCACTTTTATGTAAATCGTGAGGACGAACCCTCACAGCATTTCCGTTATTTTGACGGTTTGACCCATTTCCTGGGATTTGTATGCAGCTAACGCGAGACGCAAAGCCTGACCTCCATCCTCCAAAGTACAGAGCGGTTCAGCCTCCCCGCGAACGACTTCAATGAAATGACGCGTTTGCGCCACGAAGAGTTGGTTCCGTTCGAAGCCTTCGGGAGGGGAAAAAGATTCTATAACGGGAGCAGGCGGGTTATCTGAATAGGAGCCGAATGAGGCAAGAGATTTGTAGAAGTACAGAACCCCATCCGCGTTGTCCCAACGTAGCGTTCCATCTGTTCCGACAATTTCCAGGCGATGAACAGGCGGTTGCTGAAAATAATTGACGTGGACTCCGCCTACCGCGCTGTTCGTAAATTTCAAGCCGATTTCTGCGACATCCTCCACATCAATTTCAAGGGGGGAAATATGTCCGTTAAACGACCACAACGATTCGATATCACCAAGCAAGTAACGCAGATAGTCCAATGGATG
>DASWEH010000055.1:0-4408 GCA_036394895.1 Anaerolineales bacterium | reverse complement strand
TCGAAATTTGGAAGCTTCGTAGTAATGCTCTGATTACCACAAAAAGCAATCCCCCAGACGCTTCCGACTCATTCGACGACGACATCTCGGATTTGTGGAATACCAAGATAATCAACGACCAAAATGTTGTGGGTGCAGGTCCGCGGTTTGGTGCAGGTAGCTTTGATGTAACAGATGGGCGTCTGTACTGCGCCTCAACGAAGATCTCAATTTCGACGGCAAGACATACCAGAACGTGGCTCTATTTGGCTTTAGGGGTTATGTCCCGGCACCAGGTCAGGATGTGATTGCGCGCACGGTCATGCAAGCAAGTCCTGACTTTTTTGGCACTGCGGGAATTGTCTTCGAGCGCGCCAACACGTTCAATGATGATGGCTCTTATGAACCCGGCTCATCCTTCGATATGTTTGGGGCCAGCGTAGTGGGCCCAGAGTCCGATGTCTTGGCAATTCTGGAGCTATGTGCAGCCTGGCTTTGAACATGTGGCCGTCAACGAAAGAGATCAGCGACGTGAACATTTATGAGCCACATGAGTATGATGTTCGTATCCGCTGGGTGGGTGAGGAGAAATGGATTGGGATTGTTTCAGTGGATGGGGAAAAGAAATGTCAAATGGAGATTCCTCCCTTTGGCCCGCTAGAGGTCCAAATCTGGAGCGATGGATATCTCCTTAAAACCTCTCCATGGTGGAAATTGGGCATCCCGCAAATGGGTTTCCAGACTGGAAACAAGTGGTTTGCCTTTGATTCCGTTGATGTCGTTTCGGAGTAGCCGAAATGTTCAATATTGACTTGGTGAGCTACCCATCGCTGACACCTGTACCGAACCGCAGGTGTGGTGCAACGGATGGGCTTCCGGCTTCCGCGAGAATTGTGACGCTCTTGCGCCATCTTACACTCTCTCCACCGGCGTGACTTCGGGCCACTCCGGCCCTAGTTTCGTTCAAGATATTGATTGCAGAGTTGATATCTCTGTCGTGGATGGTTCCGCAGATGGGACATTGCCACTCGCGGACCGACAAAGGCAGGTCATCCAGAACATGTTCACAACGGTTACAAGTCTTGCTGGAAGGGAAGAAACGATCCACCTTGTGGACGTAGGAGCCATACCATTCACCCTTGTATTCGAGCATCCTTCGAAACGTTCCCCAACCTGTTGTGGCGATTGCTTTTGCGAGCCTGCGGTTCTTGACCATGCCACGCACGTTCAAGTCCTCCATGCCGATCAACCCATAACGACCTATCAGTTTTGTGCTCAACTTCTGCAGGAAATCCATGCGTTGATTAGCTACTTTCTCGTGCTGGCGAGCAAGCAGGATGCGGGCCTTCTCCCGTCCTGCAGAGCCTTTTACTCTGCGGGAGAGCTGACGGTGCAACCGTTTCAGCTTCTTCCCTGCCTGTTGCAGGTGACGGGGATTGTCGCGTTTCCATCCCTCCGAGGTCGCCAGGAAGGACTTGACGCCCAGATCAATCCCAATTTCTCTGTCTCTGGCCAGTGGATCAATCATCTCAACTTCGCACTGGATCGACACAAAGTATTTCCCAGTCTTGGTTTTCGATAGGATAACATTCTTTGGTCTGCCTTCCAATGGACGATGGAACTTTGTTTTGATCCAACCGACTTTTGGCAAGTAGGTGAAGTTTTCATCGAACTTGAAGCGTTGGGGATAGCGAATGGATTGAGCGTCTCGCTTGCTTTTGAAGCGTGGGAACTTCGCCCGCTTTGCGAAAAAATTTTTGTAGGCGCGCTCCAAATCTTCAATCTTAGCTTGCAACACCTGGCTGTCGGCTTCCTGTAGCCATTTGGTCTCTGCCTGATGTTTCACAGTGGTTGCGCAACGTTGCAATTCGTAATAACCGACCCCTTTACCAGTTTCCTTGTAGGCAGCCTTCCGCAACGCCAACGCCCAATTCCAGATAAAGCGGGCGTGTCCGAACTGGACAGCCAATGCCTGCTCTTGTTCAGCGGTAGGGTAGAGGCGATAGCGGAATGCTTTGCGGATGATCATGTATCTGTGATGGTTGAACGGAGTATATATCAGAACATTTGTTTCATCAAGGAACAACCTAAGGAGGTTGAAACTTGCGGCTACACACGCACGGTACAGGTAAACGAGTGAAGGGCTTACACCAGTGGCGCCCATGGTGTCACTGGTGTAAGCCCTATTTTTTAATTCGTGGGTGGGATGAGATGAGACCGTTTTTACGGAATCAGTCTTGAGCCAAAGAAATCGCTTGAAAACGCGCAGAGACCTACCAGTCGATTACTCATACCTTCTCGAGCAACTGCTGGGCCAGCTGATATGCTGTCGCCCGAAACACATGATTATCACCGCTCGAAACCAGTAGTTTCACGCTCGGCTGATAGTATGCGCCTGACAACACAGTCAGGTAGTGGATCAGTTGCTGTTCAATCGGGGGCGGCATCGTATCGAACCAAATGTACCCAAAGCGCTCATGCGGTGTCACGGCGAGTATTTCAAGATTCGCGTAGCATACCGTCCCCGAGACCCCTTGACACGAAAACTTCGTGCGGACCCCTAAAATGGTATTAAAAAGCTGCACTGCCGCCTGAATTCCGGGATCGAGAATCGTGCTGGAAGGTTGAAATGTGCTATCGTCAGCGAGGATCTGTTGATAAGTTGGCTGAGTGATAATTGCTTTCCAGTGTTTCTTGAAAAAGGCATACGCTTGCTCAGGATCCCCAAGGGTCCGGATCACGGCACTCTCCTGCCATAACATCGATGGGGCAATATTGCGCCGGAATAGATCATCGCGCTGGGCCCAGTCGGTGGCACCATCAAGGCATGCAGTGCGGTAGGCCTCATCCTGCGCGAATTTTTTGCAGAAGTTGCGGATGTATTGCCGATCGCAATCCTCGAAATAGAATGAGCGTACCCAGAGTGGTTCACTCCAGTGCCCAGACTGATCCTGTTCGCTCCACTCGATATCACGTTGGTTTAGGCCGACCTCGGCGCCAGAGTCAAACGTGACGTGAAAGCGGTAGGGTGGGAAGGACAGTTTAGTTTCGATGCCGTACAGGGTCATGGCAGACTTCATCTGTTCGCTGAATAAAAGCAATATTCGCGAAGGTTGAGGCGGTTGCTGTGGTCACAAGATGATGATACCATCCTTCAAATAGTCTGATATTCTTAACTATTTCCGTTAGAAGCTAGAAAAAGAGACTGTGTGTCTGCAGACACGGATTTCCTACTTCTGGGCGTGTCTATAGACAAGCTTTGAAGAAAAGTTGCTGTGTGTAGGTAAACAGGAATCTGGTTTTTCAGATTTGCGGTTAGAACCGCTGTTGGGCTCGTCGGAAAAAAGGACCCTGTGAACGGAGAAGCAAGGTCCTTTTTTAATTTAAGTTGGCCTCTTCTTGTATTCGCGTCGGTCAAGGGACCACCCCTTATTAAGTGCATGTATGATTTTTACTCGAAGGAGAAACATCGTGAAAGAGTCTTTTCTATCAATACCACTCTCTTTTTGACGCTGTTTTGGCTATTCCACCACCAAGCTGACCTCGGCCCGGCAGTAGCGCAGATCCAGATTTGGAAGCTTTACAGCCTCCCAGTGAGAGCAACACACCGGATACTATTGACATGTTCAATGGAGTTGCCGCCGTTCGGTCCAATAGAGCTCCAACTCTCCCTGGTGGAGTTGGGCATTCCACAAATGGGACATCAAGCCGTAAGCAAGTAGTTTGCCTTTGATTACGTTGAAGTTGTATCTGAGTAACCGATATGTTCAATCTTGATCTACTGAATGTTGTTATCCAGGCACAAGACGATATGCGCAAAAGGCGCATTGCTATGATCCTGGATTGGGGCGTCCTTGTTCTGGCGTCTATCTCCATGTTGTCGCTCTTTGCTTACTCCGGTCCAGATGGATTTTTCGAGGAGAGCAACTTTGGAGATCCGGAGTTTCTAACGTTGTTTTGGGGAACGGTTGCCACCCTGGTCTTTGGCGTTGCTTTCCTTTTGCTTGAGAAAACAAAAATTTCAGCCAACACCCTCGGCGTAATCTTTGTGACCGTCGTCACTGTAATCCTAATCAAGAGCGACACCCCCATAAACCTCGTAGCGGGTCCTTCAACAATCTTGATGCTCTTTCCGGTGTTCATGGGCGCGGTCCTTATCCATTCCTCCGCTGCTCTTATTGTGGCTGCCGTTCTGCTCGTTCCGTTTATTACGATTCCGCCCACTGTCTACCAAATCAATTGGTATTCCTGGTTCTCGGTAATGGGTCTTGCTTTGGTGATCTGGGTGGCAACTTTCATCATGGAGAAAGCGATCCGCGAGGCCCGTGAAGAGGCATATAGAAGCAGAGCCATGTTGGGCATTGCTTCACACGAACTTCGTACTCCTTTGGGCGTGATCATCGGAAATGCGGGAATGCTGAAACTCCCT
>DASWEH010000054.1:0-14241 GCA_036394895.1 Anaerolineales bacterium | reverse complement strand
ACCGATGGGGTTGGTGCAATGTATCGGTCATGGCTTTGCCAAGCAGATCCACATCCCCGTTACGAAATGCTTCTGTCACCAACACGGCGCGGCTGATGTTATGGATCGCGTCTTTGAGTGAGACTTGTTGAGGTAACGCTGTCCGTGCTTCCTGGGTGGGGAGGTGAAATTCAGGAAGGACAACTGTTACATGTATGGGCGTGGCACTCTCTGCCCCCATGATTTTATGGGCGACTACATTTCCATCTTCCAGCGTCGAAACGACCAAGCCGCCCAACATCGCAGGCGCGACGTTATCGGGATGTCCTTCCATTTCGGTCGCGAGGTTCAGGATTTCGTTGTGTGTAAGAGGCTTGCCAAGCAATGTGTTCGCGCCGAGCAAACCGGTCAGTTTGGCGGCAGCAGACGAACCGAGCCCCGATGAAAGGGGGATCTGATTGACACAATCCACATGAAATGGAGGCAGACGTTTTCCAACGCAGTCCGACAGTTTCTGCGCGGACTGGATGATCAAATTATTTTCCCCAAGCGAAAGCTTTTCCGCGCCCTCGCCATTGACTTGCACGGTATATTCAATGGCAAGTGTGATGATGGTTTCATTCCAAAGGTCCAATGCCAGCCCGAGGCAGTCGAACCCGGGCCCGAGGTTGGCAGATGTGGCGGGAACTCTGATGGTGATGTGCATAATTACTCTTCGCACTGAGCGGAGTGCCGAGTGAAAGTTGAGGCACGCAGTCGAAGTGCGTGTTACTTGTTGCTGTGCGCTTCGATTGCGTAGCACTCAACGCGATATTATCCTAATATTATATCTTCCAACGCCTCCAATTTTGGCGGCACGATCAAGGGCTTTTGCATATCCTTCGTGATGATGTCCGGGTCTTTCAATCCATGACCCGTGCATATGGCGACCACGCGTTTGCCATTCGGATTCAACCTTCCATTTGCAATTTCAATTGTTAAGCCTGCGAGTCCGGCGGCGGAGGCAGGCTCAACCCAAATCCCTTCGAGCTTTGCCAGCGTCTTTTGCATAGTAAGGATTTGATCGTCAGTCGCGGCAATGATCCGTCCTTTCGATTCTTCCGCGGCTTGCAAGGCTTGCTCTCCACGTGCGGGCTTTCCGATTCGGATGGCTGTCGCAACAGTCTCTGGGTTTTCAACAGGATGCCCTAACACGAGCGGAGCAGCTCCTGCGGCTTGCACACCCAAGACTTGTGGCAAGCCCGTTGATTTCATCTGATTATATTGTTTAAATCCGGCCCAATACGATGTAATATTACCCGCGTTCCCCACCGGCAAACATAACCAATCCGGTGCAGAATCGAGCACGTCACAAATTTCAAAGGCAGAAGTTTTCTGCCCTTCGATGCGATAGGGATTGATGGAGTTCACCAGACAGATGGGATGCTTGTTCGTGATCTCGATGACCATCGTCAACGAGTCATCGAACGAGCCATCGATCTGAATGACTTGCGCGCCATACGCCATGGCACCCGCAAGTTTCCCGGATGCGACCTTGCCCTGCGGGATCAGCACAATAGATTTCATCCCAGCCCGCGCCGCGTACGCGGCGGCGGAGGCAGCCGTGTTACCGGTCGAAGCACAGATGACCGTTGTTGCACCGCGTCCCAAGGCTTCACTCACTGCCGCGGTCATGCCGCGATCTTTGAAGGAACCCGTTGGGTTGAGTCCTTCATATTTAATGAACAACTCGAATCCGCCGCCAAGTTGACGGGATAAGTTGGCCGCCTTGATCAAAGGCGTATTGCCTTCGAGCAGGCTCACCCTCCGTGTGTGAGGTGGGAGGTCGAGCAAAGTTCCATATTTGTTCAGGAGTCCTTGATATGTCATAGGGCGAGTGTAGCATAAAAATTCATCATTAATTAATTTTCCCCCGCTATACTTTGCCTTGATGAATCGGCGATTGATTCTGGCTTTAATGGTTTGTAGTCTGATCGCTGCCTGCACGGGGAAAACAACTTCTACACCTTTGCCTCTTCATATCCCTGTCAGCGCGCCGACGCAGACATTTCCCGTCCTGGCCTCCGCACCACTGCCAACTGTCACGCAGAAGCCGAAAAAGTATTCCCCGATTACGCCAGTACCAACGAAAACCTTAACACCAACCTCAGAACCATCTACCTCTGAGGCTGAGGTCACTGACTGGAAAGATTTGCCTGTGATCCCGGAAAATATAGACCCCAGCTTGCAAAAGGTTTATGAAAAAGGGTTGGAGCTTGGGAATGACCCGCAGGCGTTTTCGATCTTTGGCGATTGCCAGGAGAGACCCGCTGATTTCTTCGGTGTGTTCGAAACTGATGCCACAGCGGTGGAAAGCCTTTCCCCTGAATTGCGTGATGTCGTTGAGAACTTTCGAGGTTCCTTCAACCGGGAGAGTCCCACTGCACAGGATGGAACGACGCCCGGATCGTTATTGTGGACGCAATGGCATCGCGGCGAATATGGCTGCACCTTTGCGGAAACGCCTGTGCAATGCGAGTTGCGCATCCATCATCCATCGTTTGTCATTATTCAGATTGGGACGCATTTCGAGTCACGTAATACCGAATATCTTCGTAAAGTCATTTTGCAATTGTTGGATGCGGGCGTTGTGCCAATCCTTGCCACGAAAGCGGATAACCGCGAAAAGGATGAACGCATCAATCGGGATATGTCGATGCTCGCTGCGGAGTATGATTTGCCGCTCTGGAATTTTTGGGAGGCTCTCTCAGATCTCCCCGGTCGCGGACTCTATGTGATGAAAGGCCGTGAAGGACAAGGCCCGGTTTATCTCAATCAGGAAGCCTCGCTACGTCATCGTATGACGGGTTTAGAAGCCCTGAATGTTGTCTGGCGTGCAGTGACAAATACTTCGCGCTGAGCGGAATGACGAGCGGTAGCGAGGAATGTAGACGAAGCGAGGATTGGCCAAGATAGCCGCGCTTCGTCTGCGGGTCTCGACTTTCCGCTCAGCGCGAGTAAAATTTCAAATAAAAAGACTCCTGAAACAGGAGTCTTAACTTTTAAACTTGCAAACGTTCCAACGTTCTAACCTTTCAGTGGGGGTGCGTCCTTGTCATAGACAAATACCTGAATATCTAATCCATCGCTGTTCAACAGATCAATTGCAGGCTGAAAGGTTGCGTCCTTGATTTTCTGAATATCTCCTGCAGGGGCATAGACACTCAAGCGTGCTTCTTCCTCAGACATCTTGACCATTTTGATCTCCACCTGCGCACAGGCAGCTTTGATCTTGTCGCTCATCTGTTGGATGGCTTCGTCAAGAGACATACAATACTCCACTTTTATGTCATTGCGAGGAGAATGCTTTTCCGACGAAGCAATCTCCTTGCTACCTGTGCTTCGACTACTCTCGCTATCACTCGCTCCGCTCAGCGCGATATTATTTCGCCATTTTGGCAACCGTCACGCCTGCTCCGCCTTCGTTATCTTTTGGCTCCTCATATGACGCGACGTAAGGACTTTCCTTCAACGCGTTGCGAACTGCATCGCGCATTCTGCCCGTCCCTTTGCCATGGACAATCCGCACGAACAGCAGGCCAGACGAATAGGCCTTCTCCAAGTAACGATCTAATTCTTCGAGTCCGTCTTCCACAAGTTTGCCACGCAGATTCAATTCAATGCCGGGAGATTTCGTGCCACTCAGCGCGGCTCGAGGACTGCCTTCTGCACTCTGTTTTTTCTCTTCTGTTGGCTTTGTTTCAGGGACTTCCGCATCCAGACTTTTCCTGCGCAAGTCGACAAGTCTCGCCCGCACACGCAGACTCCCGATCTGCACTTCGGCGTCCGATTCACCTAGAGCGGTCACCACTCCCTCGGTGTTCAGTGTGGTTACAAAGACACGCTCTCCAAGAGACAATGGACGGTTGACCATTGACGATGATGGTCTATTGTCGATGGTCCAGCGTCGCTCTACAGGCGCTTCGATCTTTTCTTCGATTTCTTCTACTTTTTTTTCCAATTGCTTCAAGGCTTCAAGGGGCTGTTTTGCTTTCTTCAACTGAGACTTAAGCGAGTCGATATTTCTCTTTAATACAGCGACTTCCAATTCACCTTCGGCGCGGGCTTTGGCTAGTACTTCGCGGCGTTCATCTTCGATCTTCTCGAGTCGTTTTTCGATTTCTTTCGTTTGCGCTTCGAGCCGGTCACGAGCTTTCTCCAACTTCTGACGTTCGCGCGAGGTGCGGTTGCGTTCCTTGCGGATGTCATCGAGGAGTTTGTCGGCGCGTAGTTCATCGGGGTGAATCTCGGCTTTGGCGGAATCAATGATCGGCTGTGGCAGACCCAGTCGCTGGGCAATAAGCAGCGCGTTGGAGCGTCCAGGGAGACCGATCGTCAAGTGATACGTAGGACGCAGAGTCTTGATGTCAAATTCCAACGAGGCATTGACGACACCTTCCGTGGAATGCGCAAACGTTTTGAGTTCAGGATAATGTGTAGCAACAAGCGTTGTGCAACCCGTTTCAAGCAGATAGTTGAGGATGGCACGCGCCAACGCCGCGCCTTCCTGCGGATCGGTACCTGCGCCGAGTTCGTCGAAGATGACAAGCGAGCGCTGATCGATTTGCTTGAGGATGCGAATGATGTTTGTGATGTGACCGCTGAATGTGCTGAGCGATTGCTCGATGGATTGTTCATCGCCGATATCCGCGTAGACCGCCTGGAAGCACGGCAGTTCCGAGCCGCTTTGGGCAGGGATATGCAGTCCGCTTTGCGCCATGAGCGCGAACAGACCAACGGTTTTGAGCGAAACTGTTTTCCCACCTGTGTTCGGACCGGTGATGACAATCGCGCGGGTGCCAGGTTTCGGATCGACATCGATGGGGACAACGGTTTGTGGATCCAGAAGAGGATGGCGGGCATTCAAGAGTTTGATTTGTGGCGTGTCGAACGTCGAATGTCCAACGTCGCTTGTCTCTGCTCCTTCGACTTTGCTCAGGACAGACTTTTGACTTTTGACCTTTGGCATTTCTTTGATAAGAGGTTCGCTAGCTTTTAATTCTTCCGCGTACTTCGCTTTCGCAAAAATGAGATCGAGCATGGCGAGATTTTCAACGCCGTAGGTTAGTTCTTCGCGATGTTCGCCGATCTGTGAGGAGAGTTCATAAAGGATGCGCCGCTCTTCGTCGCGTTCCTGCAATTGCAATTCGCGCATGGAGTTGTTTAATTCGACAATGGGCAACGGTTCCACGAACAGGGTCGCGCCGCTGGAGGATTGATCATGGACAACCGCTTTGATCTGTCCTTTGAATTCCGCGCGCAATGGGATCACGTAACGTCCATCGCGCTGGGTGATGATGGGCTCCTGCAGCTTGCTTGCCGATTCAGTTAAGTATCTTTGCAAGCGCGACATCAAACGGTCGTGCGCGATCTTGATCTCACGCCTGAGGGAGGCAAGTTTTGGGGAAGCGGAATCGAGCACTTCACCGCGCTCGGATAGCACGCGCGAAATAGCGTCCACGATTCCATGTGCTTCGGGCAATCCTGCTGCGATCTGCGCCAGCCGCGGATACTCATCCGTCTTGCGCTCGAGCGATTTTTTTAGTTCACGACATGAGATCAGTGTGGACTTCACATCCAGGAGCTGCTGCGGATCCAGGACACCGCCGCGTCCCGCCAGGTCAGCCGCAGAGCGGATGTCATGCGCGCCACCGATACCGATATTGTCGTTCGTTGAAAATAATCTACGCGCTTCGCTGGTTTCCCCGAGACGGGCAAGGGCAAGGGCATATGAATCAGTTGGCTGGAGAGAACGCGCCAATTCCATCGAAGCGGAGAAATCACAGAAGGCTTTCAATCGTTCGAGGATTTTTGGATATTCAAGAACAGACAGAGTTTTTGCGTCCATACATAGTAATTTAACCACAAGATGTGTAATTGGAGAATGGAATGTAGAAAAATGGAGAATTGATCGAGAAATATAACAATTGAATTGCAGACGCGATAGTCCTTAAGCGCCATCTTACAGAATGGTAGGTGCAAATTTAACGGAATTTAATTTGGGGATACTAGACTTGCTTCAACGGCGCAGGTGCAAAGCGATCGAATTGTGAGATGGAAAGAATATAAAGTGACCTAATTCATCTGAGCCCGAATTGGTCCAAGCCGGGACCAAAAAGAATGAAGCCGACGCTGGTGACGCAGCATCGACTTCTCCGGTCAAAGTGCCTAGAGGACACAAATGACTCTTCATAATCATAACACCCGGTCATTGCCGCTGCAAGTAGGGGTTTCATGCACGTGCAGCCTGAGTCTCCCCAAAGCCTTTCTGCTCAAAGCTGATTGTCGATCTTCGTTTGCTTATCGACCAAAGTAAGCGAACAGCTCTACAGAGCCCAAATTTACATCTTACACAGCGTTCACCCTTATTGTGAATGCAACCCAGTACACCTTAAAGGAGTATCCATGTTTACCACAACCCGAATTTCATTGCATACCTCATTGCGTTGGTTGCGTCGTGCCATGACGATGATCCTGATCCTTTCCAACTTTGCAACCACCATGTTGGCCGATGCCGCCCCGGTCCAGGTGGATACACAACCGTCGTTCCCGATCCGGGCTGCGTTCTACTATCCCTGGTTCCCAGAAGCCTGGAATCAACAAGGCTTCAATCCATTTACCAACTACAATCCATCGCTCGGCTTTTATGATGCCAGCCAAGCCGTGACCAAACAGCACATTGCCGCGATGCAGTATGGCGGCATTCAGGCAGGTATTGCGTCCTGGTGGGGGCAGGGATCACGGACAGACACTCATATCCCGGGCCTTCTTCAAGCTGCAGCGGGAACCAACTTCCGCTGGTCTATCTATTATGAAAATGAAAGCCAGGGCGATCCATCCGTTTCTCAACTCACCAACGACCTGACCTATCTCCGCGAGGAGTATGGCAATGATCCAAGCTTCCTGCGTATCAATGGCAAATTTGTGGTCTTTGTCTATGCGGATGGCGCGGATGCCTGCGGCATGGTAGATCGCTGGAAGCAGGCGAACACCGTTGGCGCGTATCTTGTACTAAAGGTATTCAGTGGTTACCGCACCTGTGCCGGTCAACCAGATAGCTGGCATCAATACAGTCCAGCTGTCGCAGCCGATAGCCAGAGGGGTTACTCTTATGCGATCGCGCCGGGATTCTGGAAGAAAGGTGATGCAGTACGCTTGGCTCGTGATCTTAACCGCTGGAGTCAGAACATCCGTGATATGGTTGCTTCTGGTGCTCCGTTCCAATTGGTGACAACGTTCAATGAATGGGGCGAAGGCACCTCTGTAGAAAGTGCCAAGGAGTGGGAGACCGGTTCGGACTACGGCGCCTATCTGGATGCGCTTCACAATAACGGGAATGGCGGTCAGGCGCAGCCGACAGCCACAAATGTCCCTCCTACTCAAACAACACAACCCCCGGCCACAAACGTTCCACCCACTCAGACGAGTCAACCAACTGCAACAGCGATCGTGCTGCCTACTCAAACGGCACAACCCTCTGTGACAACGATAGCACCTACTCCAACGTCTGGTTCAAGCGTTGCATCGCCAACTTCACCGGCTGCAACCGTAACCAGTAATCCAAACACTACCCCAACTTCAACCTCCGTCCCTACGTTCACTGCGAGTCCAATCCCGAGCCCAACGAACACCGTCACACCCGTGACGACAGGAGACCCGATCATTGCAGCGGCTGGTGATATTGCCTGTGATCCTTCGGATGGCAACTTTAACGGCGGCAATGGCACCTCGAATAACTGCCGCCAGAAGGCGGTTTCGGATCTGTTTGTTGGCAAAAATTTCAGCGCCGTCCTTACTCTTGGTGACACTCAATATGAGGATGGGTCACTCACAAAGTTTCAACAATCCTTTGATCCCAGCTGGGGACGAGCCAAAAATATTATTCGTCCTTCCGTTGGAAACCACGAATATTTGACGGCTGGCGCAAGTGGTTATTACAGCTATTTCGGTGCTGCAGCGGGCGACAATACGAAAGGTTACTATAGTTATGACATTGGTGCTTGGCATATCATTGCACTGAACTCGAACTGTAGCCAGGTGGGTGGATGTGGAGCTGGTTCCCCTCAGGAGCAATGGCTGAGAGCCGATCTGGCGGCTCATCCCACCATGTGTACGCTGGCTTATTGGCATCACCCGCGCTTCTCCTCCGGTGAGCATGGAAGTAGCACGAGTTATGACGCATTCTGGAGGGATCTATATGCAGCTGGTGCCGAGATTGTGTTAAGTGGTCACGATCATGACTATGAACGTTTTGCCCCGCAAAACCCGAGCGGCGCGGCGGATCCGAACGGTATCCAGCAATTCGTAGTTGGCACCGGTGGTAAAAATCACTACCAGTTTATGAGCATCCAGCCGAATAGTGTTGTGCGTAACCCGGACACCTATGGGATCCTCAAGTTGACATTGCACGCCACTAGTTACGACTGGCAATTTGTCCCCGAGCTTGGGAAAACATTTACGGACTCTGGCACGATGAACTGCCGTGGTACTGCCTCAACGCAGCCAACCCCAACGACAGTCTCAGTTCCTACAAACACGCCGATATCCAATCCAACCAACGTGGCGCCCACGCCAACAGCCATTGGAACCAACCTCCCGGCACCCTCACCCACCCAACCCGCGCCATCCACAACACGAACAGTGACCTTTAATCCTGCGGCGGATGCTTACGTGACGGCTGCAATCCCCAATACCAATTACGGCACCTCAAAGATGATTCGCTTCGATGCCAGCCCGGTTGTCAATGGATATCTGACCTTCAATGTTCAGGGGTTAGGTGGATCGGTTGCCAGTGCAAAATTAAGACTCTATGCCAATAGCAGTTCCACCGTAGGCTGTAAAGTGTTCAGCGTTCCAGATGCGAGCTGGGGCGAACGGACGATTACCTTTAATAACGCTCCAGCCCTGGGAGGCCAGATTGGCGCATACGGAGCGTTCAGGAGCAGTGCATGGATTGAGATTGATGTGACTGCCCTTGTTTCAGGCAATGGAACGTTCAGTCTGGCAGTGAGTGGACTTAACGGTACGGCCGTCAGTTTGGCCAGCCGTGAAAGTGGAACCTTTGTGCCACAATTAGTCGTCACGACTCGCTAGAAGAAACAAGATTAACAGAAACGGCGGACCATGGTCCGCCGTTTCTAATTTTAAACTACTGAGAAGATTATTCAAGCGATGTCAGGAGAAAATCGTCAAAGGTTACATCTGCCGAAGAGACGTTTTCTCCACTCCAGATGAACAGACCGACGCGGCCGCTTCCGTAGGTGTTATCGGAAACGGATGCAATCTGCTTGCCATCCACATACAATGTCAGTTTGCCGTGGCCACAATCCCCACCGACCCGATAGGAAGCCGCTTTATGTGGGATCAAATCTGAAGACGCCCATTTGCCATTATTGGTGAGGAATTCATCTGATTCGCCATCTGTGGCTTTGATAATCGCATATTCTCCGGCGGGTGTGACGCCAAGATAGTAAAAAGACCAATCCTTTGATTGTTGGGCACAGATGAAACCAAAAGCGGTGGTGGGATCGGTGTCATTATTGAAAGCAGTTATTTCCATATGCGTATTCTGATAGACCTGATCGTTGGGTGTACTCCACGCAACAAAGTTTTTTGTAAAAATAAGCATATGCAAAGCATCACTTTCGTATTCAATGGAGCTGTCTGAGTCGGTAAGCGTGCCCCAGCCATCGCGGCTGACGGAAAAATCGTCTTCAAGAAGAACCTTCGCCGTATTATTCACGACACTGGTCATGCTTGGCGGAGGGACATCTGTGGGAGGAATAGGGATTACAGTTTCTGTAGGCAGAGGAGTATTTGTTGCAGGATTGAGGAAGGGCATATTTCGCCAATTCGCGCCCAGGACAGTCACTCCAGCCACGGAAAAGAGCAGACACGCGCCTGCGAGACAGCCGACAATCCAGCCCGTAGGCATCCCAGATTTGGAGGCAGTTTGTTTAACGGGAGCAGGTTTGGACTGAGGCTGAGTGGAAGGGACTGTGTATTTGATGGGTATGGAGTCTGTTGGTTGTGCCTGGCGGATTGTTTCCTTATCCTCCAGCGCACGTTTCCAGGCCGCGACAAATTCATCCGCAGACGAAAAGCGGTCTTTGGGATCCTTGGCGAGTGCTTTCAGGATCACCTTTTCGATCGATGGCGGAATATCGGGTTTCACCAGGGATGGCAACGGTAATGGATCGCTGATATGTTTGAAGAGGACTGCCAGGGGTGTATCGGCGACAAAAGGCACGCCTCCTGTCACCATTTCATAAAGGATAATACCGAGGGAATAAATATCAGAGCGTTGGTCAACATCCTGCCCCTGAGCCTGCTCGGGGCTGATATAAGCAGGCGTGCCCATGATCGCGTCCGTCTGCGTCAGACGCGGAGAGGCGCTTTCAAGTAATCGGGCAATCCCGAAGTCTGTGAGAAAAATATTGCCGTGCGAGTCAATCAGGGCGTTGGCAGGCTTTAAGTCGCGGTGAATAATGCCAAAGCTGTGAGCATAGCTTAAGGCGTCGGCCAACTGGGTAAATATTCTGTCAATTTCGTTTAGAGGAAGTGGACGCTTTGCCTCCATCTTATCCCTGAGCGTCCCTGCATCGAGATAGCGCATGACAAAATACGCTACACCATCGCTTTCCCCATAATCGAAGACCGGTAGGATATGCGGATGTTCGAGCTTGGCAATGATGCGCGCTTCCTGATGAAAACGCGTCGCGAACTCCTGGCTCTCTGCCAGTTGACTGGGCAGCACTTTGATCGCAACGTAACGATCCACGGAGGGCTGGTAGGCTTTATAAACATTTGCCATGCCACCCTTGCCGATTTGAGTGATGATTCGATAGGGACCGAGCATTTGCCCGGATTGAAGGTTATCCATTTTCTGCTCCAGATCGTTTGGCGAGATCGATTTGATGAGCCGATTCTACGACTGATTGGCTTGAAATTCAAATTGCATTAACCGGGCAAAACAGGGAATAGCATTTCAGGAATGCTCTCATAAATTTCCATCCTTCCATATCGAAAACACTCTATATTAGATTCAGGTACGAAAATGCAGGAGTGTCCAAAAGAATGGGCTAGATCTGTCCCAGCCACAGACTGCGCAAGCGCACAGAGTCCATTGAGAAAAATCTCTAAGTTCTCTGTGGCTAGCCCACGGAATTAGACACTCCCGAAAATGTCTGAAACCTTCAACTCTGTGTTATTATTATCTCGTTGCTCCATCCTGAGCGAAGACGAAGGAGGAGCAAATAATTTGGGAATTGTTTTGGTAACTCTGAATGAATGCCCGATGAACGTTAGTCGGGCTTTTTTGTTGGGCGGATTTGTCTGTGAAGACAGGTCTTGATTGGCAAGAAGAAGTTAGACGGAGTCATCAAAACATCCCGCATCATATTTCATTGTGAAACTTCGAGAAGAACACTCTCCTCACGATGACGTTATAAGGATTAAGATGACAACCGATTTTACTTCTCTTAACCTGCGTGAAGAACTCGTGCAGGCCATCACGGAGCTTGGCTATTCCGAGCCAACGCCTATTCAAGCCGCGATCATTCCCATCATGCTCAAGGGAGCGGATGTGATTGGTCAGGCACAAACTGGCACGGGTAAGACTGCTGCCTTTGCCCTCCCCATCCTATACAACTTCACACAGCAACGTTACGTACAAGCATTGATCCTCGCACCCACGCGTGAACTTGCACTGCAGGTCGCCGATTCGATGACTGAATATGGAAAGCACCTCGACGTGCGTGTGCTCGCCGTCTATGGGGGTCAACCCTATGGACCGCAGATCTCGCGCCTCAACCGCGGCGTGGATGTTGTGGTGGGAACGCCAGGGCGTTTACTTGACCTCATCGAACGCAACGCCCTCAATATCAAACATATCCGCACGCTGGTGCTCGATGAAGCCGATGAAATGCTCAACATGGGCTTCATAGAAGATGTGGAAAAGATTCTTTCGGAAACTCCATCGGAAAGACAGACCGCCTTATTTTCGGCGACCCTGCCTCCGCGTATCCGCTCGCTTGCCAATCGCTTTATGCGCGACCCTCAACCTGTCACCATTAAACGCGAGACTCTCACCCTTGCCTCTACCGAACAACGCTATTACCTCGTCCATGAAGCGGACAAGACCAACGCCTTGACCCGTCTCTTCGAGGTCGAGCCGATTAAAAGCGCCTTGATCTTCGCTCGTACCCGCGCCGAAACCGCGACCCTCGCCAACGAACTGGTTGTGCGCGGCATTCCCGCGGAGGCCATCCATGGCGACCTCGATCAAAACGCGCGCGAACGCGTGTTGGGACGTTTCCGTGCAAATCAACTGAAAGTGTTGGTTGCAACCGATGTCGCGGCACGTGGGCTTGATATCGAAGATATTTCACACGTCTTCAATTATCATTTGCCGGATGATGCGGAAGTGTATGTCCATCGCATCGGGCGGACGGGACGCGCCGGCAAGACAGGCATCGCTATCACCTTGGTCTCACCGCGTGAGAAACGTCGCTTGCGGGAAGTGGAAGCCCTGACCAAGCAGCCGATAAAAAAGATGGAACTTCCTACGGTTGCTGAAATTCATCGTCACCGCGAGGCCCAGGTGGTTGAGAATTTAAAGATTTGGCTTGGGCGCGGACGTTATAAACGCGAACTTGAAATGGTTCAGGAACTCATCGAAGCCGGGCATGACCCATTGAACATCGCAGCTGCGGCGATCAAGATCGCACGCGCGGATGAAAAGCAACGTCCAATCGCTGAGGTTGCTGAAGTAAAAGATGACCGCAAACGCCCGGACAGAGATTCGGTGCGCGGTAGTAAGCGGGAGCCTTTTGGGCGACGCGCAGGAACAGGAAAGGGAGGCAGCTCGCGACGGCGCGGTGACGGTTCGCATGAAGAAGGCATGGTCCGCTTGAAGTTGAATAAAGGCAAGGTGCAAGGCATCCGACCGAATGATATTGTCGGCACGATCGCGTTTCATGCCAACATCCCAGGATACGTGATCGGAAAAATCCGCATTGAGGATAAAGTTACATTTGTAGATATACCTGAAGATGTCGTGGATCAGGTGCTAAAGCAAAACGGAAATTATCGCATCGGAAAAGAAAAGTTTGCACTGACGAAAGCACAATAAAAGTTCAGCCCACAATTCTGTGGGCTGAACTTTTATTTCATGATCTTTACATTGATCATGCTGGTATTCATTGTCCCGTAGAGTCGTACCCATAGCAATAAATAGGCTTCCGTGCCGCGCGCCGTAGAGAGATCGCCCAGGTCAAAAATATGAATCCAACCGAAACTCCGAAGCAAATCTATCACCTGCGCTTTTGCATCCACATCGTTTGCGCTGATGAAGACATGATGATCGCCGTTTGCCACCTCGAGCGGATGGGTCATCACCCGCGCAGTTACGGTATTGAGTGTTTTGACCACTTTCGTCATCGGAAATGCGCGCTGGATTTGCTCCGCAAGTGAATCAGTACCGAAGACCGTCAGTGAGGGTGGAAAGCCATTTGTGAAATCGAGCGGGTTGGAAACATCCACAAGGATTTTGTCCGCGAGATTTGCCTCTCCTGCTAGGTTCAATGCATTGAGTGAGCCTGAGCCATTCGTAGCATTGAACACCATCTCGCCATGTGCAGCTGTCTCTGCAAAGGAACCGATCAGCACCCTTTGGTTGGACGATTGCCAGCCTCTCAATTTGTCTGCGTCGCGCGTTCCGATCACCACATTGTGACCTAACTCTGCCAGCCGCGCGCTAATGGCTTGTGCCGCCATACCTGAACCCAAGACTCCGATTCTCATATGCAGTTCTCCTTTAGAATAAAAGGTCTTTTAGAGGTGAGGATCGTTCACAGGCGTTACCCCTTTTGTGGAGGATAAATCAGTGAGCGTTTCACTGATCTTCCATAATCTTTGTTGGGCATCCTGGTCATTGGCATAGGCAGGGATTTGGGTCTCTTTGGCTCGATAAAAAAACTTTCCGGTTGTCTTTTCAAACTCTGGAGCGGTCGCCACTTGCAGAATATTCCCTGTCACCTTTTGGGGTGGACTGGATGCCAGCCACGCAAAAAGACGCAGCGGCGCAAACGATTCCTTCAGGATGCCAGAGCGTACCAGGCCCGGATGAATGGCGTTGACGGTGATACCCGTGTTTTCCAGCCGCCGCGCCAATTCCATTGTAAATAAAAGGTTTGCCATTTTGGTTGCCCCAAAGGCATTCAA
>DASWEH010000053.1:0-11357 GCA_036394895.1 Anaerolineales bacterium | reverse complement strand
CAATACGCCTAATCGAATCGCTACATCAAAAGGCATATTGGTCTTGATACCCGCTGAAAATTGTTCATAGAATGTCTGGGCTTTCCCAATCATCGTGGGGAAATTCTCAGGGCTCAGCACTTTATTGCGGATCGCAATAATTACCTTTTGCTGTCGCTTTGCACGCGCAATATCTCCTTCTTTATCTTTACGAAAGCGCACATACGCCAGTGCTCTTTCTCCATTCAATGGACGCATTCCGCAACAGGTAAGCTTGATCTTATCCTTTCCAGTTCCAAGAGGATCCAGTCTTAGGTCTTCGTCATTATAAATTTCAATTCCACCGATCTCATCTATGAATGAGACAAAGGTAGAAAAGTCAATCTGAGCGTAATACTGAATCGGCACGCCGATGAATTGTTCAACAGTCTTCCTGGCAAGTTCAGGACCACCACCGGGCAGTTTACTGCCTTCCCCATCTGCATAAGCCATATTGATACGGCTATATCCAAATCCTGGAATATTGACCCACATATCGCGCGGAATGGATAACATGCCAGCGGTTTTGGTAAGTGGATCGATGGTGAGAAGCATCATCGTATCAGAACGTGGGGGGCCCTCATTTGCCAGCCAATCTCGATAATCAAGACCGATGATCAGCACCGTGATGCGGCTAGCCCCATCCCAGGCAGGTGGAAGATCACTCTCAGGAATAATAACAGGTGGAGGTAAAGTCGCCTCCCCAACAACAGCTGTACCTTGATCATTCAATGTAAAAGCATCATTTCCACCAGTGACCGTGCCACAATTTGACGGAGCGGAACCGGGCAGCGGCGTAATCGTCCAACAAATGACCAGCCCGCGCACAAAGAAAAAGCCACCTACAGCCAGGAGGATCCCAGTCACGATGACGACAATTTGCATCACAGATGGGCGTCTAAATTTTATGTTTTTGAGAAAATCCATTTTGTTCATGCGGGTTTCATGTATACCATGTCGAGGCCCAGTCGGTCCAAGCCTTCTTTTGCCCAGTGTTGCAACAGGGCCGAATCTTCTTCCATCACTTTCATCATTACAGGGATAGCGCGATGATCTTTTATCTCCGCTAAGGCGCGCAACGCATGGATACGCGCCGATTGCGAAGCATTTTTCACAACCTCGATGAGCGCTGGAACTGCGGATTTTCCGATCTTGACCAGGGCATTGACGGCCAAACTGCTGACCATGGAATCCTCATCGCTCAAAGCCTGGACGAGAGGCTGGGTCGCGCTTTCATCCGGTTTGATCGCCAGCCCCAGCGCCGCGCACTGACGCACTTCACGGGCAGGATCGTTCAGAAACGGGACCAGCCATTCGGCTTGACGCGAAGTCCCCGATGGTGAAGGCGATTGTGCAAGGACACGCAGTCCCCACCAGCGGTGGTCTACTTCTGAGGAACGGGTTAATTCTAATAAGGCAGGAATTGCCTCTTCGCCTAGTTCGATCAGGGCCGGGACAGCCTCTTCTGCGCGGGTCTCATTTGCGCTTGTCAGATCGCTTAATAAATCTTGTAAGGAGGACACGTTACTTCGCCGGAGGAGGAACGGGCAATTCACCTTCTGCCACGTTCGTCCATTTGTCGCCCTCTTCGATCAACATCACCGGAATATCATCAACAATCGGATATTTGCGTCCACAATCCTTGCAAATAAACCATGCATCCTTGTGTAACTTCAGTTCGCCGCCTGTGGTGCGTACACAATTCGGGCAGCGCAAAATTTCGATCAGTGTCTGGCTAATCATCGATTCTCCGTTTCCTACGGCTTAAGATTTTACCACGCTCGTTTAGGCAGATGGACCTCGACACAAATTATTTTCATCCGCTAACTTTTCGGGGTTTTTCGAATCGGGCCCATACTGACAAATCGCCTGCCAGGGCTCATAATGCGTCGTAATGGTATCCTGGAAATAAACGGCACCATTCTTCCATACGGTTCGATTGACGGTTACATCTGCCCCATTGGCGGCCCAGTCGACTTGCTTCATTTCATTCTTCTTCAGTTCCGGGTTTTCTTCGAACAACGGCGCAGGCGCGGGTTTAACATTAGTGGGACCGGTTGTGTCATAGGTGACGGAACGCCCATCTTTGGTGGAATAGAATTTCCACGTTAGCGACCCGCTACCCATATACGTTTCCATCAAAAGCCAATTGGGTGTATCGTTTGTAAATTTGAAATCCACCAAGGGGAAGTAAACGGTCGCATCCAAACCAGCCAGTCTTGGATCGACGGATCCACTGGCTGTCTCTTCGTAATAAGAGACACGATAAGCATGAGGCGTTCTTTCCACGATTGGAAAACCCGCGTTGAACACTGTCCGGAAGAGAGTGGTACTTACCTGGCAGACTCCGCCTCCGACGCCTTTGATCGTCCTGCCACCATAGATAATCAATGCTTCTGCAAATCCATTGTCCAGGCTCACATCTCCCAGATGTTCTCCCATCGAGAATGTTTCGCCAGGCGCAACCAAGACTCCATGATATTGTTTCGCAGCCGCTTCAATATTTTGAATGCGGGCTGCGCTGGAACCATAAAAGTAAGATGTCTCTGCCCAGACCAACTCGGTAATCCCAAGTTCTTGTCCTGTTGCTGTGGCAGGCACTCGGGGTTGCGTCTCGTTGATGACGAGCGAGACACTATGCTCGCCGCGTGCTAAGGCTTCATTGATCGCTTTGATACTGGCATCGATATCTAGGGCGCGACCTACTTTTGAATCCGCCATCAGATCGAGTTGGTGCGTACCATCATTGAAAATAAACTTTGCATCGGAAGGCAGGCGGTCCACTTGAGTCTTTACCGGCACAAGCAGATCGCGCAAACCTTTCGGATTGAGAACCACTTGTATATCCTGCTCGTCACCATTTTGCACGCGTTGTGGCAGGATCATGTTCGCAAGAATTTCTGGAGTATAAATAAAAGGTCCCGAGTCTCCCTCTGCTGCATCGGGGATAGTCAGCGTAAGAGGCTGGCTGAGGATTTGTCGCGCGGCATCTGCCTGCGCGCTTACGTCTAAAATCTGAGGTTGGATTTCCTGAACCACCAGTGGAACTTCGCCGTCGGTGAAGGTTTGCAATTGTGCCGCGAGATAGACCAAGGTCGCATCGATCTTTAATTCGCGTCCCACTTGACCAGGCTGCGCATCCACATTCGTGCCATTCAGCTTTAGACTGGCTTCCATCATGGGCTGATTGATTTCCGTCGAGATCTGGCTAAGATATTGAAAGGCAACCCTTTGATCGAAGACGATCACTGGTGGGACGCTGACGCCTTTGCCTCCCGCGCGTATCTGACCGGATAACGCTCCAAACAAGCCTCCCCTTCTACCCAGGCGATAAGCCGTTAACGCGCTGGAAGAAGGGTCGAAGACCATGCCTAATTGGGCAGGAGTCGCGATCCAAGCTTTTTCCCCAACTCGAAAAAGGACCTTGCCTGTGATGGGATACGACAATGCCTGATTCAGCTTTACCGCTGCATCAGAAGGAGTGAGTCCCGAAACGTCCACGCCAGCGACCGAAACACCAGGGAAAATGCGTCCTGCATAAAGAAGTTGAAAACCCAATGTCCAGACGATAATGATCGCCAGGAAAAGTGTCACGCCGCTGATGAACGCGGCAACAATTTGTGGAAAAAGAGGGGTGCGTTTATATGGATAAGAAACGGTAGCCATGATTGAAAATTATACCTTTTTAGAAGACGCGAAAATTAACGTGATTAAGCGCGGGATTAAGACGAGTTATAAATTTTTTTTGTTCCCACTCCATTTTATCGCTTGTCTCATAAATTACTAAACTTTTTGATACAAATTACGAGTGAATATCACAAGTTCGGTTTAGTAAATTATGCGATACTCTGTAAACGAGGCAGCAACATTGGTGTAGTCGATTTGTACTCTGCATATTCGTTCCCAAATTCCTGCAGAAGTTTTCGCTCCTCGAAAACAATTCCAATCAACACATAAAGAGTCAAGGCCACGTAAACAATAAAGGAATTCATTGTTATGGATGGAGAAAGCCAAAGGATCAACAAACTAAACGTATAAAGCGGATGACGAACGGAACCATAGAAACCGGTTGTGACCAAATTCCCAGTTTTTTCTTCTTCCACCAATTGACGTAAACCTACAAAAGACAATACGTTAGTTTGCAGAATCGTGACAAACAAGAACAGCGCCGAAATTCCCTGCCCTGCCAGCATAAGGTATTTCCATGGAGCAGGCACTTGATAGAGGCTTGAATTCGGTAATGAAACCATCAAATAAAGAACAGGTATGATGCTGATCACTGCAAAGAGGTTGTAGAGCAAACGATAGAATTTCATGAATCCATGCCTAAGCGCGCCGCGGAGAAAATTTTTAAAGCCCATCGAGGCTAGCACTGAATGGACAATTCCCCACAAAGCAATCGTGATGATCAGCCAGAACATTTTTCTCCAATTACAAAAATGTCATTGCGAGGAGTGGCGTAGCCCGACAAAGCAATCCTCTAATAAGAAAGTTTTCGTAAAACAGGAGATTGCTTCGTCGCAACAAACGCTCCTCGCAATGACATATAGATTTTACTCAGCCCCAAAAGCGGGCAACTCAATAGTATCCGTGCCAGCTTTGACAACATAATAGGGCATCCAGGCGACGCCAAACAACTTGACGAAAACATCTGTTTTCTTTGGCGCAATGGTCACTTCCGTAATTTCGTTCACAACTCTTCCCCAGCGATCGTTGATCTCCGCAATTGTCTCTTCACGCCGTTTTTCAGCGTCCGCAATTTGTTGCTTGAATTGTTCAATCGCATCGACGGATTCTTCCACATCTGATTTGGCTTGCTCGGTCATGCGGCGTTTGGTAAGCGAAGATGACAATCGTGACGCTTTTCGCCTTCCACCAAAGAGACCCGTGAGGTTTTCAAGATGAGTCCCAGCTTCTTCCACCTTGCGATGTGAAAGTTCCGATTCATCTTCGCGGAGTTCGCGCTCTTCGCGGGCAAGTTTATCTTCAAGTGTTTTAAGTTGACGATCGAGTTGCGCGGTCTTTTTTGCAATCTCTGCATCGCGCGCATCACGGGCAGCCTCGGCACAGGCTTTCATGAATTCCGCCTGGCTCACATCAGGACCTGCAAACACTTTGAGCGCCTGATTTACGCGTGCCTTGACAGATGAATTGCGAAAGGTCCAGTCCGTGAAATCTTTTTGCAGGGTAGTCATCAACTTGACATCGTTCAACGGCGCATCAATCGAACTGAAGCGCGCGGAAGGCACGGGAGAAGTATCGATGCTATCCAACACACTTGGGCTCAGAGGATAATCTTCCCAACGAATGGCACCGCGTTTTTCGGGTGTTTTTACAAGGGCTGCACGCGTAAGCTCACTATCCACGCCATGCTTGCGGTCGAGGACGTGAACCTCGGCAGAGGCAAGTAATGTCGGGCGATAGATCACGCCATCAATCATCACTTCGGCAGGCATAGTTTTTTGCGCAGCCGAGAATGCTTCGGGCAGACTGTAATTTTGCGGCAGGAAATATTCGCGGATCCAGGCTGGGATGGGAGGCTTGGTGCTTGAGGATTGAATCCTGGCGGTGGGAGGCTGCGAAGCGGTCGGACGCAGGGTTGGCGTCGGTGCGAGAACGGGAGTGGCGCGAGGCGCCATCAGTTGCGTCTGATTCGCATCATCCACATTGGCGAGCTTGTTCAACGCGGGAATCTGATTGCGAGTCAGAGGTCCTGCCAGGAAATTCATCGTCGAGCGCGTCTGCAATAACTCAGGTTGCTTGGCATGGATGTTATGGAGCACAAAGACGCGCTTGCCGAGCGATGAAATTAATTTATCGAAGACGATGCGTGAAATGCCACCGGATGCACTTTCGAGTCCATCGAGCAATCTGTTTTTATCCTGCTCTGTTTGCAGTTTGCCGATGAACCATGTGCCTGCATTGGACAGAGCTTTGTAATCCACATCCACCGGATTCTGTGTGGCGAGCAATAAGCCCAAACCAAAGGCGCGCGCATTTTTTAACATCCGCAGAAGTGGTAGTTTTGATGGTGGATTACGGAGCGGAGGCAGATAACCAAAAATTTCATCCATATAAAGAAGGGCGCGTAAAGAGGAAGATCCGCTTTGTGTACGCATCCAGGTTTCGACCGCGGAAAGCAGGAGCGTGACAAAGAACATACGCTCAGGATCGGATAAGTGCGCCAGATAAAAAATATTGTGGCGCGGACGACCATCCGCAGAGTAAAGCATGGAGCCAATATTTAACGACTGCCCTTCGCGCCAGGTTTCAAATGCGGGCGCGGCCAGGATATTGTTTAACACCATAGCCAGTTCCATGCGATCTTTGGCTGGAAAAAAAGTTTCAACAGGAAATGCGCCGAGCTTCTCGAATGGCGGAGTCTGTGTTTGCAGGATCAGCTCCGCCAGCTCAACATCCTTGCCCTGACTCCAGGCAGATTCGAAAATATTTGCAAGCAAGATATGTTCACGCGAGCGCAGCGGGTCGATATCTGTATAACCAACCAACCCAAGCAAGGCAGTGACCGTGCTCGTGATTTTTTCGCGCAAAACTTCGCGGTTCTCCTGCCACGCGATTTCCGGCACTGCTAATGAAGAGAGCACGCTCACGGGAATCCCAGCATCGGAGCCCGGTGTGAAGATCGCAAATTGGACGGCATTCTTCAGAGCCATAATTCGCTCCTGTGGAACTCCCCACTCCTTCAAGCCCTCACGCCAGGAATTGGATGCATCCGCTGCAACCTGCTCAAGACTCTTACCGGAACGCCGCGCCAAGTTAGCATCGATCCAGGGTTGAAAATCCTGCGGAGCTAGATCGGGAAAATGCAGGATTAAGTTTGTGAGATCCCCCTTCGGATCAATAATAATGGCAGGAATTCCATGCAATGCAGCTTCTTCCAGCAAGACAATACACAACCCGGTTTTGCCTGAACCCGTCATGCCCGTGACCACCGCGTGAGTGGTCAAATCCGCGGGGTCGTAGGTGATTTCTTTGTCTGTAACAGCTTGTTTGAGGGGATCGTACGCGCGTCCAAGATAAAAATTTGAGTCAGTCATATAAAATCTCTCTCTGAGGATAAACCTTGTAAAAACAAGGTTTTAATAGAACGAACGTGCTAGCTAACTGTACTCTATTTTCGGACATCTTACAAGGAATGTGAAACTCAATCAAACTGCGCCAGTCCTGGTTTTTAATTCCGAGCCGGTAGACCTTGCCGCCTTGCTTTTTAGCAAAGCTGGCAAGGTGGAGTCTATCGCATAACACCAAACCGGGGCAGGCTTGTTTTACCTGGTCACCCACCGCGATATTGGGATCGAGGGAAACTTGCGGGTCGAGCGTCAGAGTTTGCCCACCGACCGTCCATTGCGTACCGTTTATGGCTTCAACAATTCCGGTGAAAGCGACGACATTCGCCTCCACTTTTGGCCCCTTTGCAGAAGCTGTAGATTGCGGAAGAGTTCCACCGCAGGCAGCCAACAGGTAGGCTGCGATCAAAAAGAAAGAAAGTACTTTGAAACGATTGGTGATTTTCATGTTTGCCTCCGAATTAATTGTGCTTGGTTTCATCCAAATAGTCGTCAAAGACCGACAAAAGTTACGGGCTGCAAACATGAAAAAAGCCTCCCGCGTCTGCGCGGGAGGCAATTCAGTCAAAATAAGCCTTTCTTAGGTAGGGGGATTATCTAGCCGTATCCCGTGCCCCCGCACGGTGTCAATGTATTGATGGGTTGGGTCAAGCGCGGAGAGACGGTCACGCAGACGGCGGATCAAGGCGTCCAAGGCTTGGTCAGAGACGCCCACTGCCTGCTCGTCTCCCCAAACCGTAGAGACCAGATCTGGGCGGCTGATGACCTGTCCGTGACTTTCATACAACAACCAAAGCAACTTGAATTGCTGCGCCGAGAGCGGCGGGACGAGCTGTTGTTGGTTCACCCAAACACGCCGAGATTTTTGATCCATCATCAGGCGACCCGGTTGACCCGAACCTTCCAGCAACGGCATCGTCGCATCGGAAGTAAGGAAGAGAAATTGTTGCGCCATCGCCACAGACACCATATCGCCATCCTGCAGAACGACTGGGGCAGTCAGTGGCATTCCATTCAGGTGGGTACCATTTTTGCTGCCCAAATCTTCCAGGATCATTCCCTCGGGCGTAGGGGTGATGCGCGCATGGAAACGTGAGATCTGGCGGTCAGCCACCACCACATCACACGAGGCTTCGCGTCCCAATACAATTGTCTGACTCAATTGCCAGCGCTGACCTTTTAGCGGTCCCTCTTGAGCAATCAACAAAGGATATTCTTCTGGTGATCTATTCATGAAAGTCTCATGTACTATGTTTTAGAAATCTGACAAATAAGTATACACTGCTGTGATAGGATTGGCATCCAAACTCACATCACTATTTTGTTGAAAAGAGTCTCAACGCTCTAATTTTAAAATAAGACAACAAGACGTATTATAATAATATAGCATAAAGACGCGTTTCTGTGCAGAACTCACGCCGAAACAGATCTCCCAGAAACATCGCTAGGATTCAGTCGAGCCAAAAGGAGAAGCATTGCTCCCATCCCTGAAGAATGGGGAGGTATTGCGCGGTCGCTATAAGATCCAGGAGCGGATCGGTCAAGGCGGAATGGGATCTATTTATCTCGCCGACGACACCCGTCTCAAGGGCCGCCAATGCGCGTTGAAAGAGGTCGAATACGACCACGCCCTCCCGGAAAATATCCGAGACCAGGCCCGCGAGCAATTTCTGCGCGAGGCAACCATCCTTGCGCGCCTCGATCATCCTAACCTGCCAAAAGTTTCCGATATCTTTTCCAATGGGCCGCGCGATTACCTGGTCATGGATTATGTCCCAGGTGATGATTTGCGGGCTCTGCTGCTGGAAGCGCGTCGAAAAAAATTCTTCCTCAAAGAAGCAGACGTGCTTTCCTGGGCAGACCAGGTTGCGAATGCTCTTGCATTCTTACACAGCCAGGAACCACCCATTGTTCATCGCGATATCAAACCCAGCAATCTTAAACTGATGCCGCATGGACTGATCAAATTGGTGGATTTTGGGCTTGTGAAAATCCTGGCGCCGGAAGAAGTGACGATCACGATCATTCAGGGACAGGGCACCGCGCTCTATACCCCGCTGGAACAATACGGCGGAAGCGATATTCATACAGACATACGCTCCGATATTTATTCATTTGGCGCCACTCTTTACCATCTGTTGACCAACGAACCTCCGGCGGATGCGCGCAAACGCTTCCTTCACCCTGAAAGCCTGGTTCCGCTGCGACAGATTAATTCTGCCATCTCCCCGCGCACAGAACGAGCTGTACTGTGGGCCATGTCCCTTCACCCGGACGAACGACCAGATACCATCAATGAATTTCGGCAAGCCTTATTGGGGTACACGGAAGCACCAACTCTGCCGATCACCGTGCGACATGCGCGTCCTCAACCCCTTTGGGATTATCTTGCAAATACCCCCGAAGCGACTCTGGCATGGGGTGCTGCGGTCCTCTTTTTGGTCAGTCTACTGGCGACTTTGATCCGCTAAGGATCTGCATCCAAATCCAGGCCGCCAACGAACCAATTAACTCCCCAGCAAACGTTAACAGCAATACACCGAACGCTCCGGACGAGGAGGCAATCCAATCTGCTGCGCCGGGAAATCCCAGTGCAAGATAATTGTATGCGGCCAAGCCTCCAAGAAAGACACACAGCGCCCAGCGCAATCCCCAGCGGCGTGAAATGAGCCGGCTCATCGCCCAAAACGTCAAAATCGCGCCGCCTACAACTGCCAGTACGACCAGCAACCAGATCCCAACCCGTGGATAGCCTTCTGGTGTAACAAGATCATTTTCAGGTACCGGGGTCGGCGTCACTGTGGGGGTAGGTTGTAGCGTTGCGGTAACCTGAGGAGCAACGACGGTCACTGCTGCGCCTTCATTGGAGGCGTCAAATCGAATTGCCAAAGAGTCCAGTGCTGGCTCACTTATCACGCTTATTTCAACCTTGCCAGGACTGTTGATTGAGAACGAAGCATGTGCAATACCCTTAACAGTAGTTGTATCTTCCTGTTTCAAAATCCCTTTTTCTTCATTCAACATTGCCATCGTGAAACGGACTGGTGTCCCATCGGGGACTAGGTGTTGATTATGATCGAGAATTGGTCCAGCTTGCACTGCAATAGTATCCCCTATCTTATAGAGCGGGATCTCCGTCTGCGTGGGAATCACTTCTGTTAGAGATGGGTTGGCAGTCGGGGTAGCTTCGGTGGTTTGATCCAAAGAAAGTGGAATGATCTGGGCAGGATCAGGTTGTGTGACTTTGCCGATCTCGTATTGGAGAGCAGGGATCGAAACAGGCGATGCACCCTGTAAAGATATCTCTTGAAAAAGCAAGCGCGCTGCAACTTCAACAAATGCAGGTTGCTTGCTATAAAGTGCATAATAAACCGTCAGTTTGGTAATATCGGTTGCATCGAGATAGTAGGGCGCGGTGAATGAGAATAAGATTACTTTTTTATCCCTAACCAAATTCGGGCGTTCAGAAAAGAAACGCTGCAAGAGAGCAATCTGCCCATCGCTGACATCCGTCAAAGAAATCACGACCCAATTTGCGCGGTCAAGAATGGCTTCAATGTCTGTCTGGCTTTCTCCATTCAACATTAATTCAAGTTCTTTCAGAGGGAAAGAATTAAGGCGACTGGTAAACACCTGCCCGGTTCCTGAAGGGCCATATAAACGTAGCACTGCTTTTTGAAGCGCATCGGCGGCGAGACCTTCCTGCGACAAGCATGTGGTGCATTGTTTGTAAGTGGAATTATCGGTGAGGAACGCAATGCGTTCCGCCTGCTTGGGCGCAGCCGGAAGCAACGTATTCACTTCCTCCGCGCTTGGCCTGATCAACGTTGCGGAATTGCGCGCCACTTCAAGAATTGTCTCCTCTGCGGTACCAATCTTTGCCAATCCACTTTCGGGTGCGAGGACATTGGAAAGCGTAAACACATCATACATTCGAAACTTTTGAGCAAGGATTCTCAATACCGCTGCATCGACAAGCCGCGCAAAGGTACGATCAGCACGATACTGCTGCGCAAAAAAATCGAGGATTTCCAGGGTAGCCGTATAGGTATCTTCGTTCTGGTCTTCCGAAGTAATATTGCCGAGATAAAGGAGGTCATTACCTGCCAGGAAGGCATCCCGCGCCACCGAACGCGGAGAAAATTTTCCTCCGCTTTGCGAATAAAAATCACGCAACGCCTGGCTGCCTAATGCATCGCTTACGATCAATCCGCCGCTGGTACGCCACGGGGTAAATTCAGGCAGTGAAAT
>DASWEH010000052.1:0-15725 GCA_036394895.1 Anaerolineales bacterium | reverse complement strand
GATTCTCGTGCTTTGAAAAACATAACAATCTCCTGAGATATGCTCCCAAAAATAATATTTAAACCGTCACATAGACAAATTTCAGTGCAAGGATAGTGAATAGTGCTAGAGTTCACAAGATGATATATGTCACTTTGAAGTTACATTTCCGATAACTGCCAAGCCCACCCAAACCATGTAGTTAGAAAGAAGTTCTATAGAACTGGCAATACAGGTAATTCGAGCGCAGGGAATATCACTACCAGTAGTACTTATTCCCTCACAAAATGGATGGCTAAGAGTAAGTCAGCAAAATTAACAGCCGAGAGCGAAATACTCTCGGCTGTTGGGTTTATGACTGTAACCTATGTCAATTCAAGAAATTTCTTTTCTGCTAGGGTATTCCATCCCAGTTGCCAGCGATCGGCATGTCGCCTGGATTGCCTAGACCGAAGACAATGTCCGCAAAGCCAATTGTGTTGGTGTTGCGCAGATAGAATATGCCATTGCGATAGACCCCGATCGTATCTATCCCATCATTGTTCCAATCGCCGGTCACCGGCTTGTCACCGGGGATTCCATAGTTGAGAGCAATATCTGCAAAGCCAGTACTATTCGTGTTCTTCAGGAAGATCACCCCATTGCTCGGACGGAAGACGCCGGTCGTATCCGTGCCATTTCCATCCCAGTCTCCCGCAATCCCCACATCCCCCGGATTGCCCAAGCCAAAGCTTATTTGGGCTGCACCGGCTGAGTTGCTGTTGCGCAAGTAAAACGTACCGGTTGAACTGCGATACACGCCAATCGTATCGGTGCCATCCCCGTCCCAATCTCCTGCGATGGGTTGGTCGCCTGGCATGCCGAATGGGAACACAATGTCTGCGAAACCAACCGTGTTGGAATTACGCAGGTAGAAGTTGCCATTGCGATAGATACCAATCGTAGCGGTGCCATCGCCATCCCAATCGCCCACCACGGGGTAATCACCAGGCAATCCGTAGTTGATGGCAACATCGGCAAAGCCCGTCGTGTTGCTGTTCTTCAAATACAAAAGCCCATTGCTCGGACGGAACACGCCGGTTGTGTCTAAATCTCCTGCAGCTGGCAGAGGGGTAGGCGTAGGTGTTGGTGAAGGTGTCGGTGAAGGCGTGGGCGGATTCGTCGCTGTCTGAATAACGAGCTGAGGTTGATTGGAGCTGGACTCACGACTATTGAAATTTAATGTCGCTGTGCTGGCAGTGGTCAATGCGAAATCATAGACGCCGTTGCCAGTGACCATAGAAGTCACATCCACACTGGTCCAATTGCCCATCGCAAAATTCCCAGACGAGCCAATGACGAAACCAACCGCTGGCGCATTATTGTAGAGGACAGAACCTTCCTCCCAACTCTGACCGTTCACGCCTCTGATCTGATACCCGGAGGCAGAACTGGAAGTCGTGTACAGTCGTAAGATTGCTTTCGTGATTGTTCCGCTTACATCTCCAACATTGAAGCGCAAATAGGATTGAAAGACCGGAGAGGTATCTGCTTTTAGCAGCGCCGAAGTGCCATAGTTCGTTGTCGCAAAATCACCTGCCACATAGGCATCCGCTACCGGCTTGAAGGTGTAGGTAGCTGTGCTTTGCGTCGTCGCAGATTTGGAAGCCGACAGCGCTGAGTGGTTGCCCGAACCATCAAACGCGTCTACGCGATAAACGTAGGCAGTCGATGGATTAAGATTCGTGTCGGAATAATTCAACGTATTCTGGTCGACTGTATTCACTAACACGCCGTCCCTATAAATACCATAGCCTCTCACGCCCGTATTATCGCTCGAGGCAGACCAACTCAAGTTGATTTGTGTCCCACTCACAACAGTTGCCTGCAAGTTTGTAGGAGAAGTAGGCGGGGTCGATTCTGAATCGTTTGTAAATGCATAATTCATCACATCAAAGGTTTGACCGAGGGAATTGATCGGGGTGACGTTCACATTCGTACCGTTCACGGTGACTTTGAGAAAGTGGTATATCTGCGCGACACTGGTCGGTGTAGGAGCGCTCCCACAGCCTTTACCGGTTGTTGTGAACTTGATGGCATACGCATCCAACGAAGTACAAGTGCCAAGCGTCCCTAGCTCTGCTCCGCCTCCGCCGGTGATGTAGTTCGGGATGCCGCTCGGGCTGGCGAGATTCCGTTCATAGATGTGAGCATGACCCGTAAAAGCGAGATCCACACCATTTTGTTTTAACAACCCTTCCAGGCTGCTATTTCCCTGTAAAAAGGTGTCTGTGGATTCAATGGGGTTGTCTGAATAAACTGGATAATGCCAAAAGGCAAACTTCACCACAGACGGATGGGCAGCTAGATCAGCCTTTAGCCATTCGTATTGGTCCGTTCCGGGCGCCCAGTGATAGTCGTAGTCCACCTGATATTCGCTAGCAGTCCCAATGTTGACTTCATCCCAAGCGGCCTGCAATAAATAAAAACGCACAGAACCGGCATCAAACGCGTACCAGGCGCTCGGATAGGTCTGAGAGATCGTCCCATCTACACAGCAATACGTTTCCTTGGTATAACGTCCGCCGGATAAAGAGACTGCCCGATCCTCAGGCCAAGTGATGAGAGCAGGATGGCTTGCATCTGGACTATAAAACCCATGATTTCCCAAAATTGGAAAGATCGGCAAAGAAGAGCCTGGAACCTTCCAAAAAGCAGGACCAAAAACAGCACTGATGTCTTGCCCGGTTTGGATTAGATCTCCAAGATTCTTTTGGTTGCCATCCGGGTATCCATTATCGCCGGTGGTGACTACAAAACGAGCACCGCTCGAGGCGATCAATGACATCAGGGTGGCTTGATAGGGATTTGCTCCCGAAGCATCGACCTGTCCCCAATCTCCAAACACGATAAACGAAAAAGATTGATTCCCGCCAGGCGGTACTTGTGTCCAAAAGGAAGGGGCAGGATCGCTTCCCAGCAAACCGATCTCATTGACCGGGCTGGTGCCCAAATAAACGCGATAGCAGTACTGCGTTCCGGGGATAAGACTAAGTTGCGCCTTCCATTGATACTGTAAGACGCCATTGACTGAGATGGGCATTTTCGTTGCAGGAACATAATGAGCCGTACAGGCTTCAGCGCCAACTTTACCGAAGCGAACAGCCCCGCTGGTCTCCGAACGATCGGTCCCCCAATTGATCGTCGCATAGGACGCGATGGCATCTGTCAGATAGGGATACCGCCGCAAAGCTGTGCTATAGCTACTAAGAACCGAACTGGATGTGCCTGAAACCCCAAACAACGCCATCAGAGACAGAAACACTACCCCTAATTTCACACGAAAAGAAAAATACCGTTGCATCCTTACCTGCTTTCTAAAAATAAGAAATACTTTTCTCGCTATACCTAAATAGCAAGATTCACCAGTAAGTTTCCGTGGCAGCCCAAAACGTAGAGCTTATAAAAGTATGACGGCTTCGATGTAGGCTTGTTACAACTCTTAAGTCCCACCCTGGGAAATTTTATCATTGGGACACGCCTTACACATTAACTGTTATTAATCTGAAACGCGCACTGACTTAGCGCCGCAATCAGTCGGGCTTTCTCAAAGTCGGGCGTTTTCTCCTGATTCACCAACCATCAAAGCGCCACACCTGCCCTGGCGGACGGTGCCAGGGAGGGCACGAAGAACGCCAAGTTTAAAGGGTTTTCTTAGCGCGCTTTGCGGGCTTTGCGGTTCGAAGGTCGTTGTCGGACATTAATTTGAGAAAGCCCTACCGGAATCAGTACGAAAGGCTGGAAATTTATGAGACAAGCGGTAAAATGAATCTATATGACTGAAAACATCAAGGTAGTAGCAACCAACCGCAAAGCAAGTTTTGAATATTTTTTGCTCGAGAAATTTGAAGCAGGTCTCGTTCTCCAGGGGAGCGAGATCAAGTCGATTCGGGCGGGACAGATAAGCATTCAGGAATCCTTCGTGGATATCGAGAACGGCGAGCAAGCCTGGCTCGTCGAAGCACACATTGCGCCTTATGAGCAGGCTAATCGTTTCAACCATGATCCGCGCAGAAAACGTCGTCTGCTTCTGCACAAAAAGCAGATTCGTGAACTGTGGAATAATGTCCGTATCAAAGGCATGACGATTGTGCCGACACGCGTCTATTTGAAAGACGGGCGCGCCAAGATCGAGATCGCCCTGGCGAAAGGCAAGAAGGCTTACGATAAACGTGCAACCATTGCCAAACGGGATGAAGCCCGAAGCGCGGAACGCGAGTCAAGGGTCAGGTAATTTGATCGTTGAATAGTTAGATGGTCAAATCATCAGATTACAGCAGGTAGGAAACGAACGACATAACTACGAAACCACAAAGCGAAAAACTATGTATCCCTCAACCATTGGCGGAATCAATAAACTCCCGGAACATGAAAAGCGAGCGATCTACGCCCGCTATATTCCAAAAGAACTGATCCAAAAATTCGATCTACCCGAACTGACCCATAATAAAGACTTACTGCAATTCCGTTTTGCAGAGGGTTCCAGCGATGCAGAAATGAAGCTTTTTCATCGAGCCGATTTTCAGGACCCCGTTCTTTACGCACACCTGGCGGATACGCTCAACGGACAGATCCATGTCCTGCTTTATATCCTCAACGATCCCAATGCACCGCGCTTCGACGTCGATCGAATGCCCGATGGTTCTCCTACCCGCTTCGGAACGCTCAGACGGCACCTCGAAGCCGAAAAAGCTGCCATGGAAAATGGATTGGCACCTGGGCAAGTGCGCCGCGGCTTACGGCTGTTACAGCCTGCCACAACTACGTTCGAGGAGTTCATTACCAGCCTGGGACATGATATGTATTTCGTCGAACCTTTGTATTATCACAATGCGGTCATCTTCGAGCGTTATGGATTTGCCTATCAGGTGGGGAAACGTCAAATGGAGAGAATCCACTCCGGGTTCCAGGAAGGAGGCGAGCTCTGTCAAAAGCTGGATGAGGCGAATCCCTTCCGATCTTCCCAAGCCGCGAATAGCATCCGCTTAAGATCGTGGGCTATCCACGATGGGATTCTGGGTGAATCCTTTACAAACGTGACCATGTATAAACGTGTGGGGAAGTGTGCAAACATCAGCACAACGCCCGGTTGTGAGTGGTAATTAATATCCTTTTAAGAAATTAGGGGTATAAACACTACAAAATAGGGGAGTTATTGGAGCACTAGGGTCATCCCTAATTGCACGAAAAAAGGCGCATCTCTATACTTAATAGCGGTTTTGGGCACATATGCTGAAGTTTGAAGCCAGAATACTTTGTATTATTTCACTGAACTTTAATACACTTTAATACATTGTAGCGTGAGAATCATATAAGTTGTCCTATTTGCAAAGCAAGCCTATGATAGAATAAAACCAGAGGGGCGACAAGAGAGCTAGTTCGTTCACTACATGGCAGGGCTATCAAAATAGGGACCCAAAAAGGTTCTACCTTGTCGAGGTGACTACATCGGTCATTGATGTTTGCTTAGCTATCGCTATATCTGGCAGCCTCTGATCATTGCCAGGAGCATTAACTCAACGATTGAAACGCATTGTTGCCAGCAATTCAGCCCAAGATTATGAAGTCCTTAAACTTAAGCATTGGAGAATATACTTATGGAAATCAATTCAATTCCGGACCTGAAACGGGTTGCTTTTATCGGGAACTACTTGCCCCGCCAGTGCGGTATCGCGACCTTTACAACCGATCTGTGTGAATCATTCTCAGCCCAATTCCCGGAAATTCAATCAATAGTTCTGGCAATGAACGATACTCCGAAAGGTTATACCTATCCGGAAAAAGTACGTTACGAGTTACGAGAGAACAATCTATTTGATTATGAGCGAGCGGCGAATTTCCTGAACCAGCAGGCAGTGGATGCGATCAGCCTTCAGCACGAGTTTGGCATTTTCGGAGGCAAATGGGGTCGGAATATCCTCACTCTGTTGCGTAATGTAAGCGCGCCTGTCGTGACCACACTCCACACCGTTCTCGAAAAGCCAGACCCTGAGCAATATGAAGTACTGCGTGAGGTTGCTCGGCTTTCCAACCGTTTAGTGGTCATGAGCGAGCATTCAAAGAAAGATCTGATCGCTATCTACGGTGTCCCTGAACACAAAATCGATTTCATCCCCCATGGTATTCATGATGTGCCCTTTGTGGACCCTGGCTTTCACAAAGATAAATTTGGTGCAGAAGGAAGATTTGTCCTCATGACTTTTGGCTTGCTCTCGCGCAACAAGGGTCTTGAGTATGTGATTGAGGCACTGCCTGAGGTCGTAAAGCGCTATCCTGACCTGGTCTATTTGGTGCTGGGAGCCACTCACCCGCATGTGGTGGCGACGGAAGGTGACTCGTACCGCGAAGAATTGCAGGAACGTGTCCACCAGCTTGGGCTGGAAGAGAACGTTCTGTTCTACAACCAGTTTGTCACGTTGAAAGATCTGAAAGAGTTTATCGGCGCGGCTAACGTTTACATCACTCCTTATCTTGATCCGGAGCAAGTTGTCTCAGGCACCTTGGCTTATACCGTGGGTGCCGGAAAAGCAGTTATTTCCACGCCTTACCGCTACGCGAAAGAGCTATTGGATGAAGGCCGGGGTGTTCTCATCCCCTTCCGTGATTCGAAAGCGATTACTGACAGTGTCTTGCGCCTGCTGGATGATGAAGCAGAGCGTAATGCCATGCGGAAACGAGCATATCTGTATGGCCGGAACATGATTTGGCCGGCTGTGGCGGAACGTTATCATGAGAGCTTTGACCGCGCCCGCCAGCAGCACTTCAACGACCATTACCTGATGACCGCTAGCAATGACCTGGAGGAGCGTGCCGAGGAAGCACCCGTTCTGAAGCTAGATCACCTCGAACGTCTGACCGATGAAACTGGAATGTTCCAGCATGCCGTGTTCAGCGTGCCCAATTACAACGAAGGCTACACAACCGATGATAATGCCCGAGCACTCATCGTCTCGGTCCAACTGGAAGAAGCGAAGGATTTATCTACTGATCAGCGGCAATTAACTTGTATTCAAGAGTTGGGAAATCGCTATCTGGCATTTCTTTGGCACGCGTTTAATCCGGAAGAGAAGCGCTTCCGAAACTTTATGAGCTATGACAGGCGCTGGTTGGAAGAAGTCGGTTCAGAAGATAGCCATGGAAGGTCCCTGTGGGCACTCGGTACAGTGATCGCTCGTTCCAAACGGGAAGGCTTGCAGGGCATGGCTGGACGGTTATTTGAGGCTGCCTTGCCAGCCGTTGGAGAGTTTGTCAGTCCACGTGCCTGGGCGTTCTCCTTGTTGGGTATGAATAACTATCTCCGGCGCTATCCGGGCGATCGAGCCGTCTTGACCATTCAAAATACATTGATCCAAAAAATCTTGACGCAATTTAGGGAGAATCGTTCAGCCAATTGGCCCTGGCTGGAAGATAGCGTAACTTATTGCAACCCAGTCCTGCCACAAGTACTTTTACTGTATGGGCAGGCTAATCATGATGCGGAAGCAGTGAACGTTGCGCTGGAATCATTGACCTGGCTCGTAAAAATCCAGCAGTCGGAAAAGGGCTGGATCATGCCGATCGGTAACCAGGGCTTTTATCAGAGAGGCGGGCAGATCTCCTACTTTGACCAGCAGCCGGTTGAGGTCTATTCCCTTGTATCAGCCTGTTTGGATGCGTATCGGGTAACAAAAGATCCGGCCTGGTATGACCACGCAACCTATGCCTTTGAGTGGTTCTTTGGCCGCAATGCCCTGGGTGTATCCGTGTATGACAAGGTGACCGGTGGCTGCCGGGACGGCTTGCATATCGACCGCTTGAATGAAAACCAAGGTGCGGAATCAACGCTATCATTCATCCAGTCATTGTTGGAGATGCAACAGTTTGCAAGAGAGAACCAGGCTCACCTCAGAACCAATGGCGAGAAGTCTAGTCTTCGCCCGTTTGTAGAGAGCACAAGCACAAAGGCTGGCTGATCTGTATCAGTTTTGAACATATATAAAAGAAAGCGGCGGACCATGGTCCGCCGCTTTCTTTTATAGTCTCTGGTCGTGGTCACGATAGGGTTCCAACTCGTCTATGCCTCGTCTGCGAGTGGCATAGGGTCGGCCGTGTCTGTCCAACCAATCTAACATTGCACGGATACTGGTTGTTCCCATGGCGATGCAGCTATCGGCTGCGCCGTAATAGAGCCGTAGTGTATCTCCATCCGGCTGAACCACATGACCGCAGGGAAAGACCACGTTTCCTACATCGCCGATCAATTCATAATCCGTTTCAGCTCCAAAGATCCATTCGTCGCCTCGGATCAGGCAGATGTCCGGCAATTCCAGATCAAAGAGGGCCAGTCCCAAACGGTATACCGATCCAGAAGCGGTGTGCCGTACACCGTGATAGACCACCAACCAGCCTCGATCCGTCTCAATCGGCGGATTACACAAACCGATTTTGTTGGCATCCCACCAGGCCCCGCGCCGGGCTTCGAGCATTAATTTATGAGTACCCCAATGTTTCAGGTCATTTGAGAAAGAGAGCCACATATGTGCGCCTACACTCCCAACGGGTCGATGGATCAGCGCCCACTCGCCATTGATCCGGTGCGGCAGGAGCGCAGCATCTTTATCCTCAGGCGACATGACTACGCCAAGCCGCTCAAAGGTGCGAAAGTCCTTTGTCAATGCCATAGAGACGCCAGGACCGCCGCGTGAATAAGCCGTATAGAGGATCGCGTACTGATTCAGCTCAGGCACATAGGTAATTCGTGGATCTTCGATGCCCCATAACTCTTCTGTAAAATTTTCGATATCGGGTAACAACGTGGGTTCAGGGTCAATTTCCCAGTTCGAGATGCCATCTTGAGAACGCGCGACCGTCAGGTGAGAGTGCCCACGCATATCTTCGACTCGGCACAGCAACAAAGTGCTTCCATCCTGAAGCAAGGTTGCGCCAGGGTTAAAGACCGTATTAGCTCGATAGGGCCAGTCGGCTGCCGTAAGAATAGGGTTATCAGGATGTCGTTGAATCAGGGGGCGATTTCGAGACCAGGCACGTGTCATGAGTCTTTTCCT
Organism: Anaerolineales bacterium; assembly: GCA_036394895.1. Lineage (GTDB taxonomy): Bacteria > Chloroflexota > Anaerolineae > Anaerolineales > Villigracilaceae > Defluviilinea. Next base: position 6,663 of record DASWEH010000052.1, on the reverse strand, counting down.
TTCTACCAGTAAGTATTTTGGGGTTAATTGTAATATATTGCTTGACGTGTAAATTCCCCTATGTGTTACAGCCCCGATCCTCATTCCCCTCGTGCCAGCGCGCAGATGAACGAAAGGCGCAAATACCTCAATTCAAGCAGCACTCGATATTAACAAGCTGAGGCTCCTAAACTCAGCCTGCATTAACAGATTACCTTCTACCACCCCATTCAGCGAGCCCAGATCAACGTCTGAACTTTTGCTGCCAGTACTCCTTCCAGCTCTTTCTCCATTCGTCTTCAGTTAATTTGAGCATAGTGTTCTGGGTTGTCAGTCGCTTGGCGATCTCAGATATCCAGACTTTGTATGCTTTGAGAGATTGATCCTTTGGACGGGAGAACGTTACTTCCTTGTTCTCTTTCGTTTGCATAAGATAACACCTCAATCAAAGGATAAAGCAACAAAGAAAAAACAATGCTGAAAGTGTAAGACCGGATTCTGTAAACGTCCAGTCTTGTTGAGGCAACTTTCCAGACTCAGTACAAATATCTAGATCTTTCAATTACACGCCTATAGAATTCCAACTTGTCCTGCCCTACAATTTCTCCATAATCATTTTCTAACTTTGCGGGATGAAATGAGGAACTTCAGCACCAGGCAACCTTGAAGTTGCAAGGACGAAAGAATACTTACGATGAGGAGTCTTAGATGAATATGATCAGAGTTTCCTCCAGCTCGCATACCTCTGCCGTTGCAGGTGCAATTGCAGGAGTTGTCCGTGAACATCAGCGGGCAGAAGTGCGGGCAATTGGCGCTGGAGCAGTCAATCAGGCGATGAAAGCGCTCATCCTGGCAACGGGATTTCTTAGGAATGACGGCATTTATGTGACCTGCGTCCCTGAATTTGCAGATGTGACGATCGAGGATAAAGTCAGAACGGCCATCAAACTTGTGATCGAGCCAAGCGCCGAATCAGATTTTTCCTCCACTAGGTTATCCGTTAATTCCATGCGGGGTGATATGTCGCGAATTTGAGTACAGATCATAAAGAAGAGCAAGAAACAATAAAAAGCTACCCCAACAGGGCAGCTAGGAGGCTGATCGAGATGGAAGACTCGGTGTCCTATATAGCGATTGAAGCCATGATTCAACAAGGCTGGGTGACAACGAACTTCACCGAGCTCGAAGAATTCTTGGATATGTTTGAGAAAAAACGGCTCATCACGCCTTCGGAGCATTTGGCATTGCTCGAACTCGCAAAAGAAAAGAAGATTAGGCAGTCGCCTCAGGCACAGCTTAAAGAATAGCAATGTTCGTGGAATATCTTCACAACCTCAAAACGCTGTAGACCCCAAAAAGCGGCAAACTGTCTGCTTCTACCCGTTGTAATCGCTCACGGCCTGGGCTTACCAAATAATTTGCTCCGTTTCGATGCAACAGAGGGAAGCGTCTCTTTTGCTTTTTGAAATGATCACGTAACCGTTCTGAATGATAAGCATACTGCTCGAATTCAGCCTGGAAGTATGCAAACAATTTGTCATAGGTACTGACAAATTCTTCCCGGTATTTTTGTGTAACGCGAGACAGATTACTGATCACCCAGCACTTCGATTCGAATTCCCATTCGTAAGCCAAGCCAATAAAACGATAATCAGCGGTGACATACGGGAAGAATGGGAACTGCCTGCAACTTAGTGCTCGAAAGTCGCGCTGACACTGAGAGGGACCCAGGCAAGCCAGCAAGATCATATTTTTCGGTGTGTCTGCTTTTATGCGAGCAACCTCTTTTGAGGTTGTATCTTCACATTCATCCCCGCGCCATTCCACGGCACTCCCTGGCACCGTACGCCAGGACAGGTGTGCGCCCGTGGCAAGTGTGTGCCAGAGATTAGTGTTTTGCTCAAGATAGTTCCATTCGCTCTTATATGCGGCGGGGACCGCGTGACAAATATCGCAACAAAACGGCTTGCCACTCGGGTTATGTGGTGCACATTTCTTCCCGCAATCGAACTCGGCAATTGGCGAATTAAATTCGTTATAAATGGCGCGGATATCTTCGCCGTTCAGATCAGACGTGGATTTGTAAATTTTATTTTGGGTTTCAGACATAATCAATCACCTAATGTGTGACTCCCCTTTTTTTACCTTTGCGGGACGCTGATGAACGCAGAAGGACGCAGATTTTTTTCTTTCTGAATCAGCGAAATCAGCGTTTTCACCGCACTTGCGTACGGTGCAAGTGTCAGCGTCCAAAACAAAAGTTGAGCAAAAGAGTTGCACATTAGGTGATCAATCACTAAAGTCAGTACTCAAGGTCAATCGTCAGGCTGTAATTAGGCACCTGAAGGCAATTCTTGAGCAATCAAATCTTCCATTCGTGAAGATTCACCCTGCGTAAGGGTCTGATCAAATAATTCCTTCCCAAGCTTCTCCTTCCCAATATGGAGGAGGTGGTCAAGTGCCATCGTATCAGGTTCCATCAATGTTTGTGATTCTGTTCGAAGATAATCCGCCGCCAGCCCAGCGAACGTCACAGCTTTGATCACATTTCCTTCTGCGAGCTCACATCTGCCCAGCCCAATCAGACAAGCCAATTGCCCCGGAATATGCTCCAGAAAGCGATTCCCTCTTAAGCTCTCGAGCATAAGTGAGCGAGCCCGGACCGCATTCCCGGCCTGGATAGCAGCATATCCCATCATACGAAGAGGAAAAGGCTGTTGCACCTCATCCCCAATGGATTGGAATAAAGCAAATGATTGTTCTGCGGCATGACCGGAAGCAGAGTAGTTCTCCTTCAAGTTATACAAAATGGACAAATTCGCCAGCGTAATGCCCTCTGCATAGCGATCACCAATCAGGCGAATGGCTGGCAAGCTCCGCTCAAAGTAATCAATCGCAACATCATAATCAAAATTGAATCTGCTGATTGCGCCCAGCAATTGAAGCGCGTGAATGATCCCCCAGGTATCATTAATCTGTTCCGCAATTGCCAACGCCTCTTTTGCGGTGGCAAACGCACGCTCGCGCTCCCCAGTCTCTTCATACGCGCGCCCCAGGCTGGTCAGCGCCATGTTCAACTGCTGAGGAAAGTGAATGCTCCAGCAAATGGATACACTTTCCTCTAGAGCCTTTTTCGCCTGTCCATAATCATGCAGAGCGATACAAATCTCACCCATGTAAAATAGGGCGCTTGCCAGCGAACGTTTATCGTCCAGACGCCGGGAAATTTCAACGCTTTGCTCGCACAGTCTGTACGCAGCATTGTAGGAAAAAAGCCGTGAATGGATTGCAGCTGCGCGGTAAAGCATTTTCGCTTTTGCCGGTTGATGTTCTGGATCTACTGCGCATCGCAGTAGGTTTTGCAGGCGTTCGATCCCTTCGTGGAAATGATTACGCTCCAGCCAGAATAAGCTGATCGCTGCGCCAATTCGAAGTCCAAACATTAAGTCTGCGCCCGGAGTGAGCGAGTAATCAATCGCAGCGCGGAAGTTGTTATGCTCCTTCTCGCTGATGACGATCCATTTCGCCTGTTCCAGACCATCCAGATGGCTTTCGGACTCTTCTGCATATTCCGTAAAGTGTGTCAAATGACGATTGAGAATTTCGGTCAGTTCATCTGCCTGCGAAAGTTTTTCGCGGCCAAATTCACGTACTGTTTCAAACAAATGGTAGCGCGCCTGCTGGCTGCCAGTCTCTGATACAATTAACGACTTGTCGACCAGTTTCCCAAGCGAATCTAAGACCTCTTCGCGACGAAGAGTTGTTTCGCCGATCATCTCCTTCGAGTCAGCACAGACCGATTCAGCCGCGCGTAACGTCCAACCGCCCGAAAAAACGGATAACCGTCGCAACAAGATGCGTTCGGGTTCAGAGAGCAGGGTATAGCTCCATTCCATCGTCCCGCGCAAGGTTTGCCGCGATAGGTTTGCATCACGGGGTCCCCGCGTAAGCCAATCCAACCGACGATCTAACTGTTGAAGCATGGTTTGAGGGCTCAGGGACTTAATGCGCGCAGCCGCCAATTCAATCGCAAGCGGCAAACCATCCAGGCGTCGGCAAATTTCGACGACGGCAACAGCATTCTCCTGAGTCAATTTAAAAGTGGGTTGAACGGCTTGGGCACGCTGAACGAAAAGTTGGATTGATGAATAATGTGAAAACGTTTCGGGGATAGCCTCTTCGAATCCTTGCCCTGCATGAGAGGACTCGGGCAACGCTAAAGGAGCAAGCGGAAATTCATATTCGCCCGAGATATGCAAAGCTTCACGACTGGTGGTTAGAATCTTTAACTGGGGAGCGCCAGCCAGTAAGACCAGGACATGAGGCGCAGCACTAAGCACCTGTTCAAAATTATCCAAAACCAGAAGTAAATTACGCTGGCGTAAAGAGGCAGTGATACTTTTCAAAAGTGGGATATCAGAGGTTTCGCGTACATTCAGGGACTCAGCCAGGGTTGGTAAAAATGCATCAACGTCCGCGATGGATGTCAAATCCACAAATAACGGACCATGGGCAAAGGATCCGGCAAGTTGCGCGGCAATATGCGCCGCCAGACGCGTCTTGCCTACGCCGGGCGGTCCGATCACAGTCACCAGACGCACATCTTCGCGAGCAAGCAGGCTGGTCAATGCCACGACTTCCTCGTCCCGCCCAAGAAGAGGAGTCAAGATAATGGGAAGATTGCTGGAGGAAAGATCAAAGATTGGCAGTGCAGTTGGAGGAACGTGCCAAACAGATTTTACGCCATCCGAAGACGCGATCGCCGAATGGGTCTTTGTTTCAGTCCCTCCGGCAAGCTCCAGCAAACGCGCCGTCCATTCCGGCTCACTATCCAGATAAAGAGCGGGCACGAAACGCGCCATTAAGGTGGTGGGGTCAGGAGTGCGCTGGTTTTTTTCAATGCGGCTCATGTAGCTGTAGTGATAGCCCACCTGTAATGCCAGTTCTTTTTGGGAAAGTTCTACACGCTCACGCAAGAAGCGCAGTAATTCGCCAAAACTGGTAAAACTCTGCGGAGAAACGGCAACTAAGGCCTCCATAATGTTGATTATACATCTCCAAAATGACGGGAGCAAATTGTCGACCCGGTATATCCAGTTTTCTAATAAATAAGACCCTGTATAATCAAGTTTTGATATGATTGAACAAGTTTGGTATTTGAGTTGAGGAACACTAAGATGAATATAGAACAGGTACAACTCGTTCGGGATTCTTTAATTCACGTACGCCCCATTGCTGATGAGATTGCTGAAAGCTTCTATTCTCATCTCTTCGAAATTGGCCCACATCTACGCAAGTTGTTTACCGGGAATATGAAAACCCAGGGAGCTATGTTGATGACCAGCCTGGAATTGGCAGTCAGCGGTTTGGATGATATGGAAAGCATCCTGCCTGCCGTCCAGGCACTGGGTGAACGCCACATGAGCTACGGAGTAAAAAAGGAATATTACCGCTATGCCAAGGAATCATTCCTATGGGCACTCGAAAAACATTTGAACGATGAATTTACCCCCACGCTGAAAGCTGCCTGGTCTGAAGCATTCGATACTTTAATTGAAGCGATGAGCAACGCGGCTGACAGTTAATGGAGACCTGGTCATAAATATCTGTGCCCAAGCGTAGCTTGAGCACAGAGCACTCCAGTATCATTGGAGTTGCGAATCCACCAAAATACGGAGGCAACTGCAATGATACCGCAGGAAAGCATGCTGGTGGTCCTGGTCAAACTGCTTGACCGAATTCCGACACCAGCGGTTGGGTCAGCCAAACGAGGTCGCCCAATCACATATCCGGAAAAACTGTTTTTGAAAGCGTTAGTGATCATGATCGTGAAACACTTACATAAGGTGCATGAACTATTGAGTGTTTTGAAGGAACCGACGTTTGAAATGGAGCAACTGCGCAGCCACTTGAGCGAGAACGGGCGTTTTCCGACCCGCCGAACCTGGGAAAGACGCTTGAAGGGTCTGCCCGCCACGTTACCAGCCCAAATTGGTTGCTTTGGGCGGTATCTCGTGGAGTTGATTGCGCCTTGGGCGGCTTGTGGACGGGCTGTGGCTGTGGACAGTACTGTCTTGCGCTCCAAGGGTGGGGTCTGGCACAAAAAAGACCGTGAACAAGGCAAAGTACCACATTCTTCGATTGATACGGAAGCCCATTGGACAAAATCTGGCTGGCATGGCTGGGTGTATGGTTGGAAACTGCATATCGCCGCGGTCGTCGCAGCCGTTTGGATCCCTTTGAGTGCCGAGTTGACCGCTGCCAATGTTGCCGACAATGAGATCGCACCAGCTTTGATTTATCCATTGCCGCCCGAGGCTCGCTTTGTCCTGGGCGATTTGCACTACAATGCGCCGAATGTGCAGGAAGTCTGTGAGCAAACCGGGCGCTTGCTGGTCACCACACAATATGGCCCTTACCCACATCCTGACGGAGGGGCGGAAGTCCGTCGCATTTTTCATAAACTCCGGTCCCTGGCCATTGAAAACTTCAACCAGCATTTCAAAGGTATCTTCGATGGACACGGCCAAGTGCCGACGAAAGGCTTACTCAACACACAACGCTTCGCGTTAGGTGCTATTTTCGTTTACCAACTCGCTTTGCTTTATCGCTTTCAGCATGACCTGGACCTCAATATCGGCCTGAAGGCATTTATCAAGGCCATTTGATTTATGACCAGGTCTC
>DASWEH010000051.1:0-5718 GCA_036394895.1 Anaerolineales bacterium | reverse complement strand
TAGAGCAGGGATCGAGCTCAATGAAACGGGAACAATTCAAAATGTTGAGGATGATCCGTCTCTCGAAGAATGGGAAATGGAATGGGCAGTACTCGAATCTGATTTGGCCGGATTCGTTCCAAGTGACGATATCCAAAAAATGAAAAGACGGGATCAGCAAGCTCGGGGGCGCGGAGAACGAAAATTATACGTGCCCACGTATTTTGCCTGGGGACACGTCTAAAAGCCGCTATTTTTTCTAAAAACTTGTATACAAAACGCAAGGTTCGACAGCCACCTTCCTATGCTAGACTCACTCATTATGCTGGCTAGTAAACAAATAAGATTTCTCTGGATCACGGCGTTGCTCTTCTCAGGCTTCGCCTGCCGTGCAGCGACAAAACTGATCATTCCTGACACGCCAACTCCTTCTCCGACGGCGACAGCCACGCCTACCCTCACCCCTACTTTACCGCCTACATTTACTCCCACGGCCATCTTCGAAGCTGCGTGTCCCTCCCTGCTTGAAGAGATCCTGCAGGCTGGCACATCTGAAGTAGTTTTACATAGCGATAGATCAGATCAAAGCTTCAACGAGGAGGATGGTATCATTCTTATGACCTATGAAGTTGTGGGGAATAAAATCAGCGTTCCGCGCGCCCAACCCGTTCCCGATGAATTGGAAAGCAAGCAAAAAGACCGCGACGCCCATGAAGCGATTTGGAATTATTTTGCGTCTATTGTTCCACCCGAAGAACGCGCTCAGGTCTCTGAATTTGCTATCTTCACCGATGGCAGAGGCAAACATCTGGCTGCGGTCGGACAAACTTTCTCTGATCCAAAGCAGTGGATGCTACAGGTAGATATCCTGGATTCTGAAAGTTACTACGATCTCACCTATACGCTCCTCCACGAACAGGGCCACTTGCTTACACTCAACGCTGAACAAGTGCCACCCAGTAACGCCATCTTCAAATATCCCAACAACAAGACTATTTATAAACAGGAAGTCTCTGCTTGCCCGCAGTATTTTCCAGGGGAAGGATGCAGCACGCCTGATTCTTATGTCAATGAATTCTTTAATCGGTTTTGGATGGACTTTTACGCCGAATGGGAACAGATCGATCTTGAGGAAGATGAAGATACGCGCTACGCCATGCTCGAAGATTTCTACAAGACATATAAAGATCAGTTCCTCAGCTATTACGCCCCCACCAGCCCTTTGGAAGATATGGCCGAATCTTGGAGCTTTTTTGTCCTTTCACCGAAGCCAGAGTCCAGTTCCATTGCCAATGAGAAGATTTTGTTCTTTTATGAATATCCTGAGCTTGTTGAATTGCGGACGAAGATCCTGAAACAGATTTGCGTGCAATTCCCACAGTAATATGACCGACCCTCACCGTCCCATTCCTGAATCTTATTGGGTTGAGCCCAGTCGTTTATTGGCTGGCGAATACCCGGGCGGACCGGATGAGGAACGCACGCGCAAACAGATCGAGGCGCTGATCGAAGCAGGCGTTGACATGTTTATCGATCTTACGAAATCCAATGAGACGCGGCCGTATTTACATATCCTGCAAGAGGCAGCCAAAATCTATGAGGTTGAGGCAACCCACCTGCGCTTCCCGATTGGCGATTTTGGTTTGCCTAGTCCTCGACAGATGAATTCCATTCTTGATACGATTGACCAAAACGTACAGGCAGGGCACAAAATCTACTTGCACTGTTGGGGCGGTATCGGACGAACAGGTACAACGGTGGGCTGTTACCTCGTCAGAAAAGGTAAGACGGGTGAAGAGGCGTTGGATCAATTAGCGGCTTGGTGGCGAGGCGTTCCCAAGAGTCGCTATCATCTCCACTCTCCTGAAACGCTGGAGCAAATGGAGTTCATTCGTACCTGGACTGAACATGATAACAACCTTAGAAAAGCACAAGAATAAGATCAGTCACGTTCTACCTCTCTGCTCAAAGTTAACTCAACCTTAAGGGTGGGCAGAGTCGAGATAAAAAGAAGTATAATTTTTCCCGGAGGCATTACCGTTTGGAAACTACTCAACCCGAAACTCAAGTTCAGCCTGAACCCGTAGCAGAGCAGCCCGCGAATTGGAAACGATTCGTCCTCGATATTCTCGAAACGCTCGTTCTGGCTGTTGTTTTATATTTTGGAATTAACGCCGTTTCCGCCCGCGTCCGTGTGGACGGTTTCAGCATGCGACCTACCTTGCAGGACGGCGAATATATCCTTGTCAATAAACTTGCTTATAAGACCGGTGAGCCGCACCGCGGCGATATCGTTGTCTTCATTTTCCCGGTGGATCCACAAGAAGATTTGATCAAACGTGTGATCGGCTTGCCTGGCGAAACGGTTGCTATTCATAACGGCATCGTTAGTGTCAACGGCATTCCACTGGCTGAACCTTATATTGCCAGCCCACCGGCTTATGATGATGAATGGGTTATCCCTGAAGATCAGTTGTTCGTCCTGGGGGATAATCGCAATGATTCACGGGATTCGCATCAGTGGGGCTTTCTACCTATCGAGAATGTGATTGGCAGAGCCGTATTGATCTATTGGCCCCCGGAAGAATGGCAGGTTATCAATCACGACTTACAAAATGTCGCTAAACAGAAATCATTGAGTTCAAAATGAACAATCTTCAAACATTTCCCGCGCCATCCACAAACTCATTCCCGTGTCGTGAATGTTCCGCCGGTATGATGCATTTGCAGCATATCACCTATTTCACCTGGTTAGGTGAGGAACTGATTATGGTTCCCAACTTCCCTGCCTGGATATGTGACATGTGCGGCAGACGTGATTTCGATGAGCGCGCCATCTCATGGCTGACCATGATATTGAGTCCCAACGCCGGAAAGCCAACCCGCCACCCCACGCGCGTGCCGCGGCCGGGTCCTACCCAACGGAATCTTCCCCGCCTGCCACTCGATTAACAATTCTCCGAGACTTCGAACCGCTCAGCATGGACACTTCACCAAGAACTTATCGATTTCTTCCAGCCGATGTTTATACGTCCGGATATCGGGTGGTGGGAAAGGTAATGGTTTCGACAAACGGCATCATGGGGGTCGTGAACGATATCAACAAGTCTCACCTGGAAATTCACGATGCCCGTCTGGCGCGTATCCATATGCCATCCAAGCTGGTGGATCATTTCGAAGTTGTCCGTTTGGTAAAGACACAAGTCTTTGCGATCTGCGTCGCGCGACGCGAAGACCTTGGTCCTTTCCAAATTCAGCGGGGTGGTTATAGCAACATCTCGGCAGTGCCTGCCAGGCTCACGACTCAGGTTTATGAAATCGAAGGCAAGCTTGAAGTGGCAGGTCGTTTTGACTTTTCCGTGATGATCGGAGATAAAAGCCGAAATTTCATTCCGATCTATGAAGCTGTCCTTACCGCGATTCTGATTCCCAACCTAAAAGCGGAAAGCCCAGGGATTCTCATTAACCGTGAAAAGGTGGATCTATTGGCTTTGCTTGGCCAACGCGCCAAAGAAGAAAAATAGAAAAATGCTTGACCGTTATATGAGGGGATGATAAAATCCGCCCGCTCAGTAGATAAGCAAACCTGCCCCCATCGTCTAGTGGACTAGGACGCAGCCCTTTCAAGGCTACGACCGGGGTTCGAATCCCCGTGGGGGCATCAATTTCCCAGAAACCGCCAACAGATAATGTTCAGCGGTTTTTGTTTATAGTAAGGTCTGATTCAAGGGAGAAAGTGAATGCTTTGAGATGTTATGTATATCCATAAGCAAGCAAAAGTGGTATTTATGGGTTCGAGTCCGATTTCTCATAAGAAAACTCAATAGCATAGTAGACGGGCTTAGACTTCTATTACAAATCCTCACTCCAGAACCAATGTCATCTAAAAACACGTCCGGTGCTGGAGTGGGATTAAACTTTCAGATAACCCCCTAAATCTGATTTGGCTCACAAGTAAGTGCGTATTGCTCTTCAGAGCTAATCATTCAAGGTATGACAGGGCGTCACATATTGGCTGGAGCGCGGAGGTATCACCGAACGCAAAATAATCGTCGAAGTGATGCTGACCCGCCTCGAACAGGATCGTGCCATCTGATGATACATCAATTACAGTTCTCCCAGCATCGATCAGTACAACTCCACCTTGTGGCCGGGAGATTCTGGTTGATCCTGTAATGGCTTCAGTGCCTGTGTTCACATCCCCAGGAACCGCAAGATTGTGAAGAATGGTGTCGGCCTGTACGAAGTTTAGTGATGCACCTGTTAGCGGGTTCGTGAATGTTCCCACCAGGACCTCGCGGAAGTGGCGCTGAGTCAGATTCCCATTTTGGTCATAAAAACGTCGACCCGTAACCGTCCGCGTATCCCTACTGACAACTGCGAAGCTGTTGGGGCCACTGCCACAGATTAGGTCCGTTACATCCGGTCCATGCGTTTCCACGAATTCGATAGTGCATATGGTCCCGTTTCCGACTGCCTTACATACGGGGTTGAATTGAGGTGGCGGTGGAGGATTAAGCGTGGAGGGATCAACTATTTGACTAGCTAAGACGGCTTGAGGCGTCATAACTGCAAATAGTGCGATGAAGCTAGCTACCAGCAAGTGAGTAAATCGTCTAAGGTTCATGATATTTTCCTTTTATTTCAGATCAAACAAGGCACGTTCTAAAGTTATTTGAAAATGCGGGCGGGCAATTGAGTTGACTATTGTCACTGACGTTTTGTCCAACCCGGATTATGTCCAGGAATTGAGGGTTGAATTTAGGGCACTGATTTGCGTTTGCCATCGCGGTCAGATTGACAGGCAATGGACCCTGCAATAACACCCAGCACAACCTGGTTGGCGGTTGGCTCTAGCGTTTTCGTTGGTGCGATCTCAGTTACGATAGAGAGCACCTCGGTGGCAATGAGTAGCGATGGGAGCACCGCAGGCGGCCAGGATTATAGCTATTGCGGCAACGAGCAAAGTGGTACGAAACAAGTTGTGATACATGGTTTCTCCTTCTTTCAATATGAGTGAGATAAAACAGAATGGCACTTTTCACCATTCAAGGCGGCCCACAGCGACCAGTGGGAAAGGCATCATCGTTTGGATTGTTGGTTAATCGCCTTGAGTTACTGCCAGTAGTCTGCATCACGAAGATTTCGATATTGGCATCACGATCGGTGGTAAAGGCGAAATTTGTTGTAGGATTTCAAGGCATACGCTGAAATGGGCCAGGGTAGAAAGCAGATAGAGCCCAAGCGGTGTTATCGCGGCAAGTACCCTCACATGGATCAGGTACGACAACCTCGAACGTAAGTGTGTCGCCTTCGATGCTAAAGTGCACGGTTACGTCGCTTGAGGGAAAGGAAATGGTGCGGTCGTCCACCACCCGGTAGCTACCATCATCGACCTGACGACCCATCTCATCGTGGGAACCAAATCCGCCATTGGCGGTGAAGAAATGCGAGTGGACAACTTCGGTCGCGCCTTTGCATAAGTCGGTGTTGTTAATCTGATCCAAGCTGGTAAAGTATCCGCCACCAACCAACCACTCGGGCGCGAGATCGATGAGTTCAGCCTCTTTGAACGCCTGCACAAAACTGGCGCAAGAGTTTACTCGTTGCCATTCTCCCACAAGCGGGCTGACTGGAACCTTTGTGGCTGACGTTGTTGGGGTTGGCTGTGGCGTATTTGTCGGTGCGATCTCAGTTGCGGTAGGAATCGCCTCGGTGGCAGTCGCCGGGACAGGGATT
>DASWEH010000050.1:0-5179 GCA_036394895.1 Anaerolineales bacterium | reverse complement strand
TCCTCGAAGCCGATTAACGTCAACTCGCCTTCCGGGCGGAAATACATGGAAAGCGCATCGTCAATACAGGCCGGATGCATTCCCACTTTGGCGGGACGCCGCACGAACGCGACATCATGACTCCATGTATCAAGCGGCACGTCCACATCGACCAGTTTTGCAACGCGATCCGCGAACGTGCCCGCGCAGTTGACAACGATCGGCGCATCGAATGACCCGCGGTTGGAATCCACACCCACAACTTTTCCCCCGCTGAGGCGAATTCCGGTCACTTCACAATCTGGCAATAACACAGAACCGCAGAGTTTCGCATTCGTGATGAATGAATTTGTTGTCAACACCGGGTCCGCGTAACCCGATTCAGGTTCATAGGCTGCAAGTTCGAAATCATCAGTCTTGAACATCGGCGCGATCTTCCTGACCTCTTCCGCAGTGACCACCTCGGTTAGGATGCCAATCCGCTTTTGCATTTCCACAATGCCGCGTAACTGTTCATTCTTATCGGGCGACACAATCTGCAAGAAACCTGTACGATGAAAACCACATTCCCCACCGATCCGCTCACGCCAGTTCCTGAAAAAATGGAAGCTCTGCCAGGCGAGTGCCGAATCGATCTCCAGATCGTAGTGCATACGGACGAGTCCACTCGAGGCGCCAGTCGCTCCCACCCCAACAGACTGCCGTTCAAGAATCAATACTTTCAATCCACGCTGGGAAAGATTGTAGGCAATACTGGCGCCCATTACGCCTGCGCCGATCACAATTGCATCATAGGATGGATTCATAGTCACCTCGAGGGTTGAGATGGCGGGAGTATATCATTGCTAGGACAAATAGTTTCTTCTATTTTTCTAAATGAGATATACTCTTAATATGTCCCAGAAATTGCATGAACGTGTCGGTCTTTTTGGGGGAACCTTTGACCCTCCGCACGTGGGTCACTTAATTCTAGCTTCTGAAGCAAAGTCACAGTTGGAGCTTAACCGTGTACTTTGGACAGTCACACCAGATCCTCCCCACAAACAAGATCAGCCCATTACGCCCCTCGAGCACCGGCTTGCCATGGTAAAGCTTGCCATCCAGGATAACCCATCCTTCGAGCTTTCGGAGATTGAGTTGGAGAGACCAGGTCCGCATTACACGGTAGACACAATTAGATTATTAGCGGAGAAAAATCCAAACGCCGAGATTGTGCCAATCCTCGGTAGTGACTCGTTGCATGATCTTCCAACTTGGCATCAACCCCAAGAGATTTTATATGCTGCCCACTGGGTGGGTGTGATGCGCCGTCCCGGCGAGGAGACCAACCTTGAGGCACTGGAACGCGAATTGCCAGGAATTAGTTCCAAGGTCCATTATGTGGACGCGCCGCTTTTGGAAATCGCCTCGCGCGAAATAAGAGACCGAGTCGCAACGCGGAAACCCTTCCGTTACTATCTTCCTCCTCCTGTCTTTGAATACATAGAGCAGCATCACCTCTATTATCAATCAGAAACTGTAAATTCAAAACACTAGCACCTGGCGCCCACTGTCTGATTTGCTTAGCAAATCACGTACGGTGCCAGTGAGCAAATCGAGTGCAGCTGTCGTCAATCGTAAATCTGAAATCGTAAATCTGAAATCGATCATGCCTTTACTTTTCGACTCACTTTTCTCTTCCATCGCGTTCAGTCACTTAATCGTGGATGTGTTCAACAGCAGCCGCCCTGTCTTGCTGACCTATCTCGGACTGACCGAAACGCAGATCGCGTTGATCTCCACGATCTACATCTGGGCCTCCGCCCTCACACAACCGTTCTTCGGCTGGATCTCAGATCGCGTGGGGCCACGCTGGCTGGCAGCGGGTGGCGTGTTATGGATGACGATCTTCTTCTCGGGCGCAGTCTTCCTCCCCGGCGCGGGAGGACTCATTTGCTTGATCATCGCCGCGCTCGGTTCCTCTTCTTTTCATCCAGTCGGTACTGTTCAAGCCACCCTGCAGGGACGTCATCACATGGCGGGCCGCGAGACGACCGCGACTTCTCTTTTCTTTATGGCTGGCCAAATGGGTCATTTCATTGGACCGATTCTGACAGGGCTCATTCTGGCAAAACTTGGTTTGCCAGCTATGATCATTTTTCCGATTGTTTCGATCCCCATCGGACTTGCCTTGACTTATCAGTTGCGCGCCAATCATCCGCATCCAAAACCCATCGATGGAGATGACAAAGTTCGTTTGCAAGCCAGCGTCGGCTTTATCGTTATCCTTGCGGTTGTTGCGACACTGCAATCCTGGTCACAGGCGAACATGATTAATTTTGTGCCGAAATATATCAAGGATTTAGGGCTCGGCGCGGCAACCTATGGAAATATGGCGGGATTCTTCATGGGTGGTTCTGCATTGGGCAATGTGATCGGCGGCTACTTTGGAGATCAATACGCAAAACATAAAGTGGCGGCGATCGCTTTATTGTTTGCCGCTTTTCCGATTTATATCATGAGCCGGATTGGCTGGTCACCGTGGCTATATCTACTCATCCCGCTGGCTGGGGCCTGTACGGGAGCCGTACATAGCATTATGGTGGTCCTGGCGCAACGGATGATCTCGGGCGGCATGGCTTTGGCTTCGGGATTAATTCTGGGCTTTATCTTTTCCTCAGGTGCGCTGGGAATGTTGCTCACAGGACCCCTTGCTGAGAATTATGGCTTTCCCACAGTGCTGGTATTGACCACTGGCTTGGTTCTGCTCGCCTCTCCGCTGGCGTTGATGTTGAGGGGAAAAACGCAGGTCAAGACACCTCAATTTGCTATTCAGGGTGGTGAGGAAATTATTTAGAGAAAATAGTGTAGAGGTCCGATATAATCGCTACAAACCTATATGCTTACTAACGAAGAAAAACGAGTCTTAATTTATTCGACTTCCGAAAAACCAACTAAACCATCAGAGGTAACTACTGAAACTCCTCTTGAGAGCCTTAATTTAAACTGGACCGAACGCGACTTGCCAGAGAGAGAAAGAACAAAGCACGTTCATAGGCTACATCCTTATCTTGGCAAGTATATTCCCCAACTAGTGGAAGTCTTCCTCCGAAAGTATTTTAGACCAAGTCAAACAATTCTGGATCCATTTGTTGGTTCAGGAACATTCCTAGTTCAAGCAAACGAACTTGGCATTAACTCCATTGGCTTTGATATTTCACAATTCAACATAATTCTCTGTCGAGCAAAGACAACTCAATATGATTTACAAAAAGCTCGCAAAGAGATTATGGATATTCTGGAAAAAGTCACTACTATTACTCAAAAGGAAGTTAAGCAGCTTAGTTTATGGGAAAACCCGTCAGTTTATGACATCAGTTTATCCAAAACCAACAGTGAGTATTTAAAGGCTTGGTTTGCCCCTCAAGCACTGTATGAACTAATAACATACAAGAATCTTATCTTTGCTGAACATTATGAATATGAAGATTTGCTAAAAGTGATCCTTTCGCGGTCTGCCAGATCAGCGCGATTGACAACTCATTTTGATTTAGACTTTCCCAAGCAACCACAAACCGAACCCTATTGGTGCTATAAGCATTCAAGACAATGTTACCCCACTCAAGAGGCATTCAAGTTTCTCAAGCGATATAGTTTGGATACATTAAAACGTATTGAAGAGTTTGCAATGATACGCTCTGATGCAAGCGTAAGAGTTGATCACGGAGATAGCAGAGAGCTGAGTATTTCAAAAATTGATGGAGTTATCACAAGTCCACCTTACGTTGGTTTAATTAATTATCATGACCAGCATGCATATGCCTATCATTTACTAGGATTGGATGATCGAAGTGAACATGAAATTGGGCCCGCATTTAATGGCTCGAGCCAGAAGGCTCAACAGAAATATTTAGATGATATTGCCGCTGTATTTCGATCATGCACAAAATCGATGGCTTCAGGCGCACGGTTAATCGTTGTGGCTGGGGATCGTTCAAACCTTTATCCTAAAATTGCAGAATTAGTTGGTGTTGAAACAGAAGCAATCTTACAACGCCATGTAAACCGCAGAACAGGACGACGATCTTCTGAATTCTTCGAGTCAGTCTTTATTTGGAGAAAGCGGTGATAAGCAAACAGACAAGGATTTTAATCAAGGGTTATCTCGAAGGCTTTATTGATGGCTTAGTTGAACAACATAAGCCTCAAGACAAGCTACCAAATTTCCTGAAGGAATTTAATGCAGATTACGATGATGCTTCTGGCGGAAGCTATAAGCCGTTTCATGAGGCCATTATTCCCGAACAAATCCTCCGAGTCAGCACTTTTGAAAGATCCTTCTCTACGAAGTTAGGCTCTACCTTTGAGGAATGTGCCAGGCTTATTGCCTCTCAAAAGTATAAGATTGCGAAGCGTGGCTTTATTGCGACAGGACAGATGCCAGGTGCCGCAACTACAAAAATTGAAGAACTTGTCAATCAAATTGCTCGTGATCACAAACCTAATTTTTTACAACTAATTGATGAAATTCTCAAAGTCGAGGATGAAATCTGGGTGGAAAGACCTGTTGTTTCTGATCTTTACCTTGAAGATAATGCTGGCGTAAGATACTTTTTTGAAATTAAGTCGCCAAAACCTAATAAAGGTCAGTGCCTCGAAATAGCTGAAAGAATATTGCGTATTCATGCAATTACACAGGAAAATAGACCAAAAGTAAATGCTTACTTTGCGATGGCATACAATCCTTACGGCTCACGAAAAGAAGATTACAAACATAGTTTCGGCCTGCAATATGCTGACATGAAAAACGAGGTTCTTCTTGGCGAAGAATTTTGGGGCTTGATCGGGGGCGAAGGAACTTTTAGTGAACTTATTGGAATCTATAGAGAAGTCGGTCAAGAAAAGACGAAAGCAATGATGGATGCTTTAGTGTTTGGTTTCTAATTCTGGTAACAAGGATGGCAAAAAGGAATGGAGAAAGATAGCCGATTTCCTAGATGAAAATCTAGAAACTACTTAAAAAACGAGATCACCTTAGCAGCAGCCTCTTTTTTCTTTCATCTTCACTCCCCAGAAAAGCTGAGGTGGATAAGACTCTTTAGAGTTGAAAAAGGGTCAATTTAAGGTGGTACGATTTGTTAAGGTTGGTAACGAGTGTACCACAGGGACAATCGGTGGACTCACACGATAGACTTGGGCAGGCGTCAGATACTCCAAGGCT
>DASWEH010000049.1:0-11232 GCA_036394895.1 Anaerolineales bacterium | reverse complement strand
TCACCACCCTTGGCGCCAGGGTCGGTAGCGGCGCGCATGGTTGGCAAAGCACCCTTGGCTGCACTCTGGGTTATTGGCGCCGTTAGCGGACGCAGCAATCTGAACCACCAGCGATCTTCAACGTACCGGCCAAGATTGGTGTCTGAACCGCCCGGATGGGCTGCAGTGGCAATGGCGTTCGCATGCACGGCGTCAAAGTGTCGTTGAAGTTCAAAGGTGAAAAGTAAATTTGCTAACTTGGAACGACCATAGGCTTGATGGCGCACATAGCCGACCCCACCCTCATACATCAGATTATCAAAATCCATATTGCCTGAGCGATGCCCACCGCTGCTGACAGTGACTACTCGGGAGCCAGAGGTTTTGAGCAGTACATCAAGGAGCAGGCCAGTCAATGCAAAGTGACCGAGGTGGTTGGTGCCGAAATGTCTTTCAAAGCCATCTTCGGTTTTTCCATAAGGCACCCACATGATCCCGGCGTTATTGACTAGCACGTTCAGGCGGTCATGCGCTGACTTGAAGCTTTCTGCAAAAGCACGTACTGATTTCAGGCTGCTTAAATTAAGCACCATCGGTTCAAGGCGGGCATTCGGGATTTCTGCCCGGATATGCTGTGCGGCATCATTGCCTTTCTCCATACTGCGGCAAGCCAGAATGGTATGAGCGCCCTTGCGGGCAAGCTCTTTAGCGGTTTCAAAACCAATGCCGCTGTTTGCGCCGGTGACGATGATGACTTTGCCACTCAAATTGGGGATATTGTCAGTTGTCCAGTTTTCATTCGACATAATATTCCTCGCTGTTTCCCAATCTTGCTTTTTTCCCCTTATGCCTCTAGCGTATTGTGGACAGCAGCGCCATATCAAAGAGGTGATCGCTAATGTATTTAACTGCCGCCCATTGATGTGATGAGCCTGTCAAATAGGCGATCGTCCAGAATTCTTCGCAAGAAAAGCACTGTGCCGGCCATATACCCGGTGGCATATCTGGTTTTCGGTCTGCGAGCCGTGATGGCTTTTAAGATCGTTTCTGCAACAACCGTTGGCTTAGAAAGCTGGTTTGACGCATACGTTCTCATCATTCCATCAGCCGTTTTATTTGCAGCTTCGGCATATGCGCCATTACCGGATGTCTTCTTGAGATTATCTGCTGCTATCATGCCCCACTCAGTTGCAATTCCACCCGGCTCAATAATGATGACATCAATCCCGAAAGGCTCTGTTTCAAGTCGCAGACAATTGGATAAGCCTTCCAAAGCGAACTTGGAGGCATGGTACCAGCCGCCGAAAGCAGTATGAATTTTCCCACCTACCGTTGAGATATTGACGATTTTTCCATATCTGTTCTGCCGCATTTTGGGCAAAACCAACTGGGTCAAGCGGGCAAGCCCAAAAATATTCACTTCAAATTGCCTGCGGGCTTCATCAATCGGTACATTCTCAATAGCACCATGCGAGCCATAACCTGCATTATTAACCAGGATGTCTATGGAACCTTCTTTTGCAAGGATGGAATTAACTCCCGACACCATTGACGTTTCGTCGGTCACATCCAATTTCACAAGATGTGCTCCCAGTTTTTCAAGATCTTTCATTTTCTCAATGCGTCGGGCTCCGGCATACACCGTGTAACCCTTCGTGATTAGGATCTTGGCAGTTTCCTTACCAATCCCTGAAGATGCACCTGTAATTAATACAGTTTTCTTATTCATTTCTGTCTCCTTGATGAGAAGTTACAGTAGTTGGCTATCGCTGCCTCCAAAATGTTCTCATCGGTCAGATCAAGCGCCACCACTTTGGCACCTTGCGCACGGATATCCTACGCGGATGCACTCATAAATGCTCGTTTCTATTCTTAGCCGGTCTTCGCAACAGTCAGAACGCGACTCGGCTCTGGTGTCTCGGTGATTTGCCTGCTGACGCGGTTGCCTGCTGCCGTGCGCCGTCGAGGATCTCCCGCAGTTTTGCGGCCTGCTCGTCGATCGCCTGCGGACCGTTGCCGGTCAGCAGATTCGCCTTCTCATCGAAGACCACCTGCACCACGCTCGGATTGATCGTGCTCTCGACTTGATAACCCGCGTCCTTCAGGGCCTCGTCGACGTAGTACGTCAGCCGGGTTTTCTGGCCGGGAACCTTCGGGTATGCCATCGTCAGCGCGATCAGTTCCCCGTGCTTGGGCACGGTGGTCAACCGGGCGCCCTTGAAGTTGTGGTCGCTACTGGCGGAGATCTCTCCGTTGGCGGAGACACGGTACTTCGCGGATACCATCGTGACGGGGGCATGGCAGATGAGCGAGATCAGCACGCCTTCCTCGTGCAGCGTGTTGAGCAGCTCACCCATATAGGGGTTATCGACGAAGTCAACCATTGGGGCATGCCCGCCAGGCATGTGGACGAACGCGAAATCGCGGAGCTTGAGCGGATCTTGGGGATTGCGGTTCTTCTCCACCAGTTCGCGCACTGAATAGAACTTGTGCATAGGTAACGCTTCTAATGCCTTAACAAGGTCCTCTCGAAAAAGCCTGGCCTCTTTGTCGGTATTTGGAAGCGGCTCCGAGACAGGAATTTTGCCGAGGAGCTTGTAGGCTGTCTCCAACTCAGTTTGTCGACGGGCGAGCAGCCTAGGATGCCTGTGCCGGAACGCGTCAACATCGAACCGAATGGCCTGCTCCAGAGCTGTCTGCGCAGTGGCGGCGCCGATGCCCGCGCCAGCGTGGAAGCTGAGCGTCATCCCGTTGATGTCCAGCTGTGGGAGCTGGCCGTCAGGGGTGGCGAAGACGAAGTCGTACTCGTTGCCGAATTCCTGCAACACCTTCGCCATTTCGACGAGGAAGAACCCGGTCGATATGCCAGGGTGGCCGCTGGGTTCGGAGAGCGGTAAGACTTTGCCCGAGGAGATTACGATTAGTGCTTTCGGTTTGTCGTGTGATTGCGCGGACGCCCCGGTAACCAAAGTGACTTTCTTAGTGGTTGTTGAAATCATTTTATTTCCTTTCTGTACCAATACCAATGCGCTCAATGGCGCACGTTTCATTACGCAATCATTCTACTCAGACCATTATCAAAAGTCCAACACAAAATCAATACGCATTATCATACAATCGATGTATAATGATTTCAAAAGATGAAACAAATAATGGAGGTAACTATGGAACTTCGACAGCTTCGCTATTTTCTGATGGTCGGGGACACCTTACACTTTGGAAGAGCAGCTGAGCAACTCCACATTGCCCAGCAACCACTGAGCTATCAGATCAAGCAACTGGAGAATGAGTTGGGCGTCGAACTCTTCAAGCGCACCACGCGCTCGGTTACACTCACGCCGGCAGGTGAGGCACTCCTGGCCGACGCGCGGGCCGGGCTTGGCCGGATCGAGCGCGGCGTGGAAGTGGCGCAGCGAATCGCGCGCGGCGAAGGCGGGAAGCTGCATATTGGCTACGCCAGCACCACCTTATACAGCGTCATGCCGCCGATCGTGCGCCAGTTCCGGGAACGCTTCCCGCAGGTCGAGGTGGTGCTGCACGAACTGGTCTCGCCCACACTGGAGCATCAGATCCTCAGCGAAGAGCTTGACGTCGGCATCGTGTTGTCCGCCGGCGCGACGGTGCCAGGATTGGCGTATGAAACGATCTATCAAGAACCAGTGGCAGTTGCACTCCCCAAAAGCCATCCGCTAGCTCAGCGGGCGACGATTGCACTCCACGAACTGGCTGACGAGCCGTTCGTGATGTATGCGCGCAGCGCGAAACGCCAGTCGTTCGATGAGTTCATCGCGCTCTGCCACATGGCTGGCTTCAGTCCCACTATTGCCCAGGAGGCGGCAAATGAGTCGGCGGTGCTCGGCCTCGTGGCTGCGGGGCTTGGGGTGACGCTGGTCGCGAGAAGCCTGAGCAGCGTTCGGCCGGATGAAGTCGCCTACCGTCAACTGGTCGATCCACCGATGACCGCCCAGGTGGCGGTGGTATGGAAGGATGAAAAGCAGATGCCGTTACTGAACGAGCTACTTCAGATTGCGCGGGAGGTGACGCAGCGGAGTGTCATCGACGAACAGCGCTAATGTTGGAGTGAGGAGCGTGGATGGAGCAGGACCAGCATTGCATCACCGCCACCGTTCTCCCTCTGTGCATTTAACGATGATGTCACCTTTGCCGCACTCGCAGAACTCTCCGATCTTAACATTGCCGTGCCGGAAGTTGTTAGTGTCATGGGTCACGATAACAGTGCGATCGCGGAGCTAAGTATTCCTCCGCTCACTACTATCGGCTTTACATCACGCGATCTGACCGAGCGTCTGATTGCCAGCGTGGTTTCTGTCCTTCAGGGGGGGACCTGTTCTGGAACCAGTTTCCCTAGTTGCAGAGGTGGTTGTGCGCGGCTCGGCATAGTCGCGGGTGGATGAGCTGATGATTGCTGTTGGGTGATTACAAAGAATCCAGCGCATGTACTAGATCTGAGATCATAACCCTAGCTCTATTGGCATCAGAGAGTGGTATCATCGCATTATGACTACAGCCACCGCGCAAAGTTGCGCCAATATCGCATTCATCAAATGTACATTGGCAAAACTCGGTCGAACTAATCGCAAGGTTTGTTTGGACGGAAAGTTTCTCCTTAGCTAATGTGATTTTCTCAGGCAACCAAGACAAAGCAGATCGCATGAGAGTCAAACGGGGATAAGCTGGGCGGCTTGTCCCACAATGAGAAAAATCCGATAATTGTGGGCATAAACGGCAATAATTGATTACTTAGGGTCTCGGTGCCACTTTTCGGCACAAGTGTGACAATGTCAAATTACGTTGTAAAAAAAGCGAAGAATGCCAAATATAGGCTGTTATCTTGATGTCATCAACTAAGCCCATAGTTAGATTTTGCTGTTTTTAGAATTTTGGAATGTGCGCCTTATAATGGATATATGTCTGCGCCAATTTTAGCCACTAAACTTTATATCCCCCCACCTCGACCCAAACTCATCCCCCGTCTCCACCTGATCAACCAACTTAACGATGGGCTGTCCCGCAAATTGACCCTCATCTCTGCACCCGCCGGCTTTGGGAAAACCACGCTCGTCAGCGAATGGGTTGCAAGTTACGAGCGACCAGTGGCCTGGCTGTCCCTGGATGAAGGGGATAACGATCTCCCACGCTTTCTGACTTACCTCATCGCTGCTTTGCAGACGATCTCGGCGAATATTGGGGTAGGGATTTTGAAGGCGATCCACGCTTCGCAGCCTCAGCCACCGTCAGCTGTATCGATTCTAACAGCTCTGCTCAATGAGATTACTACCCTCCAGGAACATTTCATTGTCGTCTTGGACGACTACCATGTTATCGATGCCAAACCAGTTGATGATGCCCTCACCTTTCTACTCGAGCACCAACCCCCGCAGATGCACCTGATCATTGTTACCCGTGAGGATCCACAGCTACCTCTAGCTCGTTTACGTGTTCGGAATCAATTGACTGAGCTGCGCGCCGCTGACCTGCGTTTCAAGCTCTCCGAAGCCGCCAATTTTCTCAACCAGATGATGGGACTCAGCCTCTCGACAGATGACATCGCCGCACTGGAAGCCCGCACCGAAGGCTGGATTGCCGGCTTGCAATTAGCCGCGATCTCAATGCAGGGACATCAAGACGCTACCAGTTTTATCAAATCGTTTACAGGTACGCACCATTTCGTGCTGGACTATCTGCTTGAAGAAGTCCTGCAACAACAATCCGAAGGCGTCCAGACTTTCTTGTTACGCACCTCCATCCTCGACCGCCTGTGCGGTCCCCTTTGTGATGCCGTGCTCCTCGACTCCTCTGTTTCTGGGCAGGAAACCCTGGAATATCTCGAACGCGCCAATTTGTTCATTGTTCCCCTAGACAACGAGCGGCGCTGGCATCGGTATCACCATCTCTTTGCTGATTTGCTGCGACAGCGACTTCTCCAGAGTAGCGCCTCGGCTATGGAGGATGTGACGCAATTACACATTCGTGCCAGCCAGTGGTATGAAGATAATGGTTTTGAGCTTGAAGCATTTCATCATGCTACCGCTGCTAATGATGTTGAGCGCGCCGAGCGCCTCATTGAAGGAGCAGGGGTGCCATTGCACTTTCGTGGCGTGGGGGCACCGGTACTTAACTGGTTGAAATCGCTGCCGAGAGCAACGCTGAATGCCAGACCCTCTTTGTGGGTGACATATGCCTCGGCATTAATGATGACTGGCCAACACACCACCGTCGAACAGACACTACAAGCGGCTGAAACTGCTTTAGCTGCCACCTTCGCTTCGGGAGGCACCGAACCAGACAACAGGACGACAGATCTTGTCGGACGGATTGCCTCCATGCGGGCTACACTGGCTGTAATTCAGCACGATGTAGAGACCATCATTACCCAGTCGCAGCGCGCCCTGGAGTATCTACATCCTGATAACCTGCCTCTTCGTACTGCAACTACTTATACACTAGGGTATGCCTATCAGCTTCAGGGAGACCGTGCCGCGGCCAGTCAGACCTATTCCGATGTCATATCGATCAGTAAGGCGTTTGGGGATTCCATCTACACCACAGCGGCTACACTCGGTCTGGGACAGATACAGGAAGCCGAAAACCAGCTTCACATTGCGGCCAAGACCTACCAGCGAGTCCTCATTCTGGCAGGGGACCCACCGCGGCCCATTGCCTGCGAAGCGCATCTGGGCCTCGCTCGCATATACTACCAATGGAACGATCTGGATGCTGCCCAACAGCACGGGCAAAAATGCCTCCAACTGACGCAACAGATGGAAAGTGTTGACACTGTCGCCTCGTATGAGGTGTTTCTCGCCCACCTGAGTCTTGCACAAGGAGATGTGCCCGGCGCGGTTGCTGCTTTAGATGAGGCGGTAGAGTTCGTGCGCCAGCATAACTTCTTCACACATTTGATGCCTGAAATTATGGCCGCCCAAGTGCTGACGTTGCTTCGCCAGGGCAATCGGGCGGCGGCGGCTAATCTCGCAGAGACGCACGAACTTCCAATCAGCCGGGCCCGGGTACAACTGGCACAAGGTAACCCATCTGCAGCATTGGCGGTGTTAGAGCCCTTGCGCGAGCAGGTAGAGTCCAAGGGTTGGGCGGATGAACGACTCAAGGTGATGGTGCTACAAGCAGTCGCGCTCCATGCGCATGACAAAAAGGAGGAGGCACTGCAACTGCTGGGTGACGTGCTGGCACTGGCAGAGCCCGGCGGCTTCATCCGTATGTTTGTCGACGAAGGGGAGCCGATGGCTCAACTATTATCCGATGCCGCAGATCACGGGATGATGCCGGACTATATCGGTAAGCTACTGGCAGCATTCGAAGCTGAACAGCAGAGTGCAGGCGAATCCCCTCACCTCCCCTTTACCTCTGCGCAACCTCTTATCGAGCCACTAAGCGAACGTGAACTTGAAGTACTTAAACTGCTCAGGACCGAATTGAACGGCCCGGAAATTGCGCGCGAACTAGCGGTGTCCTTGAACACGATGCGTACCCATACTAAAAATATTTACAACAAGCTCGGGGTGAACAACCGCCGGGCGGCCATCCGCCGCGCCGAAGAACTCGATTTGTTATAACCAACCCGCAAACATCAACCCGGCCCTGACAGGTGGTTCGATAAACCTGCCAGGGCTTTTTTATTTCCCACACAGCGGCTTGATCAATAAATCACCACATTAATCACCACTTGTAGTGATGACACGTCACCACATCTAGTCGTATCCTTTGGTCGAAGACAAGCGAAGCAGTCCTGTGGAAAAGAACGAATGCAACTACCTGGAGATTCATCGAGATGAGGAAAGTGCAAAAGGCGCAGCATGAATGAAACACATCCATCAACTGAGGATCAGTACCAGTTCGGATTCTACGAAATCCGCATTAAGGGTCACCTTGATGACGAGTGGGCAGACTGGTTCGGAGGTCTGAGGATCACGCCGGAAGAAACTGGCAATACACTACTGACCGGCCCAGTGCTTGATCAGGCCGCGTTGTATGGCTTACTAAGAAAAGTGCGTGACTTAGGCATGCCATTGATCTCGGTCAATCGTGTGCAACCTGACCAGGGAGATGTGCCAAAGGAGGTTTCCATATAGTGGACATTGATAGAGAAAGAATATCAGCGTTATGCGTAAGAGTTGAGTAATCGTTAATCATATTCAAAAAGGAGAAAATACGATGACTACCAAAGAAGAAATGAATAAATACAGAACGACTGCAAGAGTCGTTGGGATAGTGTACCTCGCGGGGTTCGTTGTAGGGATTATGGGGAACATAATGATCAAATCAGTTCTTGATGCACCGAATCACCTTGCTACGATTTCGGCGAGCGCCATGACAGTGGCATTCGGCGCGATACTCTGGTTGCTGGCCGTCGTTGGCGACGCCGGTCACGGTGTGCTGATGTTCCCAGTCCTGAAGCAACACAGTGAGCGCATGGCCATCGGCTACCTCGCTTTTAGGATCGTCGACGCCATCTTCATTGCTGTCATGGTTCTCTTCAGGCTGATTCAAATACCTCTGGGTAGCGAGTACTTGAAAGCAGCAGCCGGCGACGCTTCCTTTCTTCAAGCCTTGAGCGCTGTGTCCGCACAAGCGAGCCAGTATGCCTATCAGATCGGAATGAGCGCTCTTGGGGTGTCTGGTTTGATGCTTTGCTACACCTTATACAGGGCAAAGTTGGTTCCGGCATGGCTGGCCATCTGGGGCCTCGTGGGATACGCGATCATTCTTGTCGGGATGGTATCGGCAGTCATGGGATCTGGTCTCGGTGATCTTTCCTCCATTCCAGGCGGACTGTGGGAGGTGTTCATGGGGGTATGGTTGATTGCCAAGGGATTCAGTTCTTCTGCATTCGTGCCCCAAGCTACAAGAATCATCAACTTGGCAGAACCACTTGTGCAATAGGCGGATTCAGCGAATTCATGAATGGCGCCTAAGACAAAGTATTACATAGGGCGAACAGCGGCTTGGGCAGTGGCTGCCCAAGCCGCTGTAGGCTATAGAAACCAACCAATTGTTACCGATTGGATGATGTAAGAAAGGAAACGAAATGAAAGCGATTGTATACACACAATACGGATCACCAGATGTTCTTCAGCTCAAAGAGGTAGAAAAACCAACGCCTAAAGCGGATGAAGTTTTGATAAAAGTATATGCCGCATCCTTGAATGCAGCGGACTGGCATTACCTGAGAGGTGCCCCGTTTTTGTTCCGCCTGAGCACTGGGCTCCTAAAACCAAAAAACATGTTCCTGGGGGCCGATGTAGCCGGACGGATTGAAGCTGTCGGAAGAAACATAACGCAGTTTCATCTAGGTGATGATGTCTTTGGAGATTTGTCCGAGTCTGGTAGGGGCACTTTTGCCGAGTATGTCTGTGCGAGTGAAAATGCATTGGCGTTGAAACCGGCTAATCTATCGTTTGAGGAAGCAGCAGCAGTACCCATGGCGGCAGTCGTCGCCCTGCAAGGTCTTCGCGATAAAGGACACATTCAGCCGGGGCAAAAAGTTTTGATTAATGGCGCATCCGGTGGTATCGGGCCATTTGCGGTGCAGATTGCCAAATCGTTCGGGGCTGAAGTCACTGCCGTGTGCAGCACGAGGAATTTGGACATGGCGCGTTTGATTGGAGCGGACCATGTCATTGATTACACTCAAGAAGATTTCACCCAAAATGGCCAGTGCTATGACCTAATTCTTGCCGCAAACGGATATCATTCGATTTCAGATTACAAGCGTGCATTAGCTCCTAAGGGAACTTATGTCATGACCGGAGGTGCCACGACTCAAATGTTCCAAGCGATGCTCTTGGGGCCATGGCTTTCAAGGAATGGGAGCCAGAAAATGGGTAACCTGGCGGCGAAACCAAATCGTGCGGATTTGGCTTTAATGAAAGAACTGCTTGAAGCCGGCAAAGTAACCCCTGTGATCGATAGATGTTATCCGTTGAGTGAGGTTGCTGAAGCTTTCCGATATTTTGAAGAAGGACACGCCAAAGGAAAAGTTGTCATCACGATTGGAACATAATAACAAAACCTGACAAATACTAGAGAATAGATCAAGTGAGGAAGGACATTCCCATGAACGAAAAGTTGAAAGTTAATATGGACGGTAAAATCTGTCTCGTAACAGGCGCGACCAACGGCATTGGCAAAGCAACAGCTCAGGCGTTGGCCCAGATGGGCGCGACAGTAGTCATTGTGGGCCGCGACCCAGCCAAGTGTGCGGCGGTAGTGGAAGAGATCAAGCTCAGCAGCGGGAATGACGCAGTTGAAGCACTCGTCGCCGACCTGTCGATCATGGCGGAGGTCCGGCAGGTAGCAGATCAGTTCAAGGCAAAGTATCAAAAATTGCATGTGTTGGTCAATAACGCTGGCGGGGCATTTTGGAAGCGACAGGTCACATCCGAAGGGTTTGAGAAAACCTTTGCACTCAACCACCTGAACTATTTCTTGCTGACCAATTTACTTCTGAATACGCTGAAGGCAAGCGCCCCAACCCGCATTGTCAACGTTTCCTCAGACTCGCATAAGGGAGCACACCTCGATTTCGACGATTTGCAATCCGAGAAAGTTAGTTTGGCCTACGGTCGTTCGAAGCTTGCTAATATCGTGTTTAGCTATGAACTGGCGCGACGACTGTCAGGTACGGGTGTGACTGCCAACGTCCTGCATCCCGGTTGGGTACGAACTGGATTCGCCAGCAACCTGGGTGCAATTCCGTCCGCCGCACTTGGCTTTTTCATGCGCTTTGTGGGATTAACGCCTGAGCAAGGCGCACAAACCTCTGTTTACCTCGCCACCTCACCCGACGTGGAAAATGTAACTGGGAAATACTGGGAAAAGAGCAAAGCGGTGCCATCGGGTCACACCTCCTATGACGAGACCACCTGGACGCGGCTGTGGGAAGTCAGCGACAAGATGGTCGCGGCAAGTGCGGCAGCACGCTAGGCCGACACCGCTTGAAGTAAAGGTAGCACAGGGGCACACACTCCTTGTCGAACTCATAGGTATATGAAGGTTTGGTGACGCTGCCGCGCGACGAGTGCCACACCGGTTTTGACCGCAAAACCCCAAAAATCATATTTTGTTTACTTACACGCAGTCCAAAATCACCAGTGCGTTTTATCTTTTACCAACACAGACGCGTTACTCAGCGACTTTTCTTAAAAGCGTGTCTACAGACACGCCCAGAGGTAGTAAATCCGTGTCTACAGACACGGTCAGGGGTAGGAAAAG
>DASWEH010000048.1:0-8674 GCA_036394895.1 Anaerolineales bacterium | reverse complement strand
CCCGATGGGTGCCATAAAGATGGATAATGGGATTGGATACGGAAAAATCTGATCTGGAATCCAGTTCACCCCATATTGATAATGCCCGGCTAGCCATTGCGTGAGCGAATATGGGTTTTGCCCAGTCCAGTTCATTCGTCCCGCCAGCCAAAACGTAAAAAAGTCACTATTCAGACTTTGTAACGAATCGACGTAACGCCAATCCGCAAACAATAGAATTGCACTGACAATTAGAAAAATTATTATATGTTTCAGGCTAATATGTTTCACTTCGGAATTTTAGGGAGGTCAATTCGCATATCTCGCCAAACAGACCATAAGTCTGAGTGGAATCAGCCAGATCAGGACCCATACTCCAATCTACGAAATTCACAATGATTATACGGGAGTGGTTGATTTGATTGCGAGGGTTACCAGCAACTTTTGCGTTGCCTCTGCCACCTCCTCCACTGCCCTCTCAAATGCCTCCTCATTGACCTTGGATGGTTTACGATAGCCACTGACCTTCCTCACAAATTGTAACGCCGCGGCGCGGATTTCTTCCTCCGTCGCGGGAATTTCTGTATTCCGTAGTTGTTTGATACTTCTGCACATATTATGCTCCTAACCGAAAAGACTGTTTCTTCTCGCCTTCTTTGTACGGTCTCATCGCGAACGCGGACCAGGTCTCGTTGACCGAAACGAGATTGATCCACTTCAAATCCAGGCCTTGCACACCTTCCCAGCCTTTGTCTCGAGTCAGATCGGTCTGGATTTTGGAGGTCCCTTTCGGGAAAGAAATCCACAACATGGATTCAGGTTTCAAGGCTTTTGCGGCTTTTGGGGCGAGCGCATCCAGCTCGGCTTTGTCCCGGACGAAGATCTGGATCCAATCGAATTTGCCGTTGAGGGTGGGCGATAGCGCGGTGTTATGCTTCAACGCATCCACATAGTTTTCCGGTGCGTTGATCACAGCGGCTTTCAAATTAGATTTCAATTTCATCTTTTTTGCGAGGGCTGATTCAGGCATGCGATAGACTCCTTTCTTCTTTCTTGGCGATCAAATGCCAGGCTTCCATGTTGCCTTTGCCTTTGACCGCGATCTCGCCGATGTATTCACACTCGAATTCATGCTTGACCAATTCGTACGTGTCGCGGGTGATCTGGATTTTTCCGACCTCACCGTGACTTTGCATGCGGCTGGCGATGTTGACCATATCCCCCCCATAACGCATAGAAATATTTCTTGCGACCAATGACACCGCCAATCAGTGAGCCCGAATTTAACCCGATGCGAATTTCAATGGGATGTTTACCGCCAAGGAATTCTTCCTGTTTTACATACTCCAGTATATCCAGCGCCAATTGTGCAAGGACAGTTGCATGGTCAGGCCTGAACGTTAGGACGCCTGCAGCCACCATATAGGCATCCCCCGCAACCTGAATTTTTTCCACGCTGTATTTATCCACCAATTCGTCGAAATGAGAAAATACTTCATTGAGCATATCCACCACTTCACGCGGACCGAAGCGCGCCGAAATAGGAGTAAAGTTTACGATATCCGCAAATAGGACTGTGGCAGTATTGAATTCCTCGGCAATGGTTTCGCTGCTCAACTTTAGCTTTTCAGCGATCCGTTCCGGCAGGATGTTATAGAGAAGCTTATCTGCCTGATCGCGCTGGGCCTGAATGGTGTATTTTTGCAGGAAGTCTCTACGAGTATATCTTTCCAGGAAGTAACTTCCGAACATTCCAATCACATTTGCACCGAGAAAGAAAAAGTTGTGCATGGTGAAAATAACGATGCCTGTTTCGGATTCCAGCAATTGCTTTATTACGATGCTCCCGAATTCATAGCCTATCATAATGATCAAGTTTGCCAGGACTGCATACCAGAAGCGCAAACGCGATAGACTGTAGCCCCACATCGAGATGAGGATGAGACCGGTAAAATAAAATCGGTTGCCGAATTCTGCCTCCCGAGTGATGGAGATCATGGCGACAATTCCCAAGCCTGAGACCGCGACCACAACACACATTAACGTCTGCGTATATTTCTGAAAGACAGCACGATAAGACGCAATCAGAGTCATCAGGATCACTGGAGCAATAATGCCATATCGAATGATCCAGACAATATCTTTGGAGATCGGGATAGCATAAATATCCAGGATTCCAAAAAGGGAATAGAGGATGAGTCCCAAGACCAGCGCGAGGCGCGTCGTGGAAACCGTGTTGGCTTGATAGTCTTCACGAAATTGGCTTTCGATCTCGTCGGGAAATCGAAGTCTGTCAGCTTGGGGATAAAGAGAGTCGAACATGGATTTAGTTCCGGTAGTAACGACTTCAGTCGTTTTTAATATCCTCATCCCAACCTTTTCCAAAATCATTAGGCGGCTGGTAATCTTTCCACTGTTCTAGAAGCCAGCTTTCACCTCTATCCTCATAATACATTTGTAAACTCGACCATGGCCAATCATACGGATCGCTCACATAACCATGCTTTACTGGATTGTAATGAATATAGTTGAATGCTACGCGGAGATGTGCATCATTTCTTATATAAGTATCCGCAAATTTATACCAAACACGGCGCTTTCCTGTGAGATTATCTTCGATATTCCACTCACGTGATGTTGTACCGTGCAAATGTTTTAGCGCTGACGATGCAGCATTCAGTGATTGGACAACTATGAGCAAATGATAATGGTTTGGTAAAACTACCCATGCAATTAAATCTTCTGTGATTTCTTTGATTGAATTCAACAATCGTGATTCAAACTCTGTTCGGCTGTCTGGTGAACTCATGATTGCTCGGTGTTCAAAATTTGCCGCTGTAATCAGATAACCTCCCGTACCTCGGAAGGGATGTGGAGGCGCGTGCAATGGATACCCGTGCTCGCGGCGATAGTTGATAATTTCTTCGCGTTCTTTTGGAGATAGTTTGCGATATTCGTAGGGCATGGCGATTTGAGGGACGACTAAAGTCGTCACTACGGTTTTGGTAAATCTAACAATAAAACCTCAGCCAGCAGTCTTGAGTTTACATTTCTTTCCATCTTTTCCAAGACGTCTTCCAAGGCGCTGACTGTGCGGTGTGCCACAGCTAAATCCAGTCGTCCCGATAAATCTTCAATCTCCACATTGCGATCTATATTAACCAGTGGCGTTTTTGCTTGTGCACTTCGCAGCATCACGTCGCGCCAGTAGGAGAGCCAGATCAACATGGCCTGACGCATGGACTCTTTGTCGCGTGAGAGTTTATCGGCATAAGCAAACTTTTCCACGCGCGAAGCAGAGATCAAGCTTTGCAGATCATTCAATCGTTCTTCACGTTTCTCTAGTAAAAAGTCGTCCTCAATTAAGCGAAGCGCGTATCCAAATCTTCCTCCTGAGATGTGGGCAATCAGCTTTGCCTTACTGGTTTCTAATCCTTTTGCCTCCAGTGCTTTCTGAACTTCTTCAATCTTCAAAGGTCGAAGTCTCAACACTTCACACCGTGAAACGATGGTTGGTAACAATTGCTCAGGGTTATCCGCAGTTAATATCAAAACGGCATAAGAAGGTGCTTCTTCAAGCGTTTTCAATAAAGCATTTGCGGCGTTATCATTCGCTTCTTGAAATCGCAAAAATAGTGCTACTCGGTAGTTTACCTGATACGGCTTGAGAGTCAACATCCGCCTTGCTTCACGGATTTGGTCCACCTTTAAGGTCCCGCCTTCTGACTCGGCTTGGACAATAGCCAAATCGGCATGCTGCATGGCTTCGATCTGTTTGCAGTCGCGGCACGTTCCGCCGCACGGAACTCCTGACTCAACAGGCGTTGGGCAGTTCAATGCCTGGGCGAAGCGCAATGCCAGGGTACGGCGACCCACGCCCGGAGGTCCCGCGAAGAGATACGCATGGCGCGTTGTGCCATTGACGACATGTTTCTTCAACATGTCCACAGCCCATTCATGTCCGATTAGGTTCCAGTTGCCAGCCATTGTCAGTAATCAGTATCCAGTCTTCAGTTTTCAGTCTTTGCCGGAGCGAAGACGCAAATACGACTCGTATCGTTCAGGATGAATTTTACCTTCATCCAGCGCGCGACGTACTGCACAACCTGGTTCATGAGTATGGGTACAATCATTGAACTGACAATGCTGTACCAATTCCCGCAGCTCGGGAAAATATCCATCGATCTCTTCTGGTTCAGTATCCCACAGCGCAAGCGACTTCCAACCCGGTGTGTCAGCCACATAACCACCGCCTTCAAGCGGAAATAACTGGCGTGTCACCGTTGTATGTTTTCCTTTATCCATGGTTTTGCTGATCTCGTTCACCGCCAGTCCAAGCCCGGGCTGCATCGCATTGAGCAGACTGGATTTGCCCGCACCGCTTGGGCCTGCGAAGGCGCTGATTTTGCCTGAGAGAATAGATTTCAGTTCTTCGATCCCTGCGCCGGTTTTTGTTGAGGTGTAAAGCACAGGATATCCAATCGATTCATACAAACCAAAAATCTTTTTTACATCCTCCACGAGATCAATTTTATTTGCAACAATTACTGGTGGTATGTTTTGTTTTTCTGCAATGACCAAAAAACGGTCCAGCATTTTTAATCTTGGACTCGGATGCGCACACGCAAAGACGAATACTGCCTGATCTGGATTTGCCAGCAATACTTGTTGATAATCGCCTTGAGGCCTTGGGTCAAGCCGGACAATTGCCCGCTTCCGTTCTTTGACCTCCTCGATCACTCCGCCTCCATCTGCTAAAACTGTGACCTGGACGTTATCTCCAACAGATGCCAGAT
The DNA here is from genome assembly GCA_036394895.1 of Anaerolineales bacterium. Lineage (GTDB taxonomy): Bacteria > Chloroflexota > Anaerolineae > Anaerolineales > Villigracilaceae > Defluviilinea. The sequence continues at coordinate 3,899 of DASWEH010000048.1, read as the reverse complement.
CACCTACTGCTTTACCCTGTTTTAGCTTGCCTCTCAACTGACAAATAACAAAGCCCTGTCCGGTTTTAACTGTAAAAAAACCAGACTGGGCTTTGACAATTAAACCTTGTAATGTTGTTTCATTCACCAAACTATCATCCCTGCTCAAGCCGCCGTTCCACGGGAATGCTTCGCAATCCTCGGCGGCACTACTCCGTTAAATCCAGCGCCGCACGCTTCGCGCGGCGCTGGGAGCATAGAGGTAAATTACATTATGGTTCTGGCGTTTCGGTCGGAATGCCGCCTAAAGGAGTCGGTGTTTCGGTCACGCCGAAGTTGGATTCAAACCAGAGAACCGTTTGTGGTCTGCCATAGTAATAGGTTTCAATAATGCGTTGGAACACCGGTGCAGCCCAATCAGAACCTTCCCCTTGATTTTCGAGAATGACAGCAATTGCAATGTCAGGTTTGCCGGTAGACTCACTAGCCAACGTATATCCCGCGAACCAGGCATGAGGCAGACCCGAACCAGATTCAGCGGTGCCTGTTTTCCCAGCCACGGGGATACGCATTCCGCGTAGCCGGAAGTTCGCGGTACCGCGTTGGTCCTCCACCACGCTGATCATTGCCTGTTTGATGATATCCATGCGGAATGGCTGAATCGGCAATGTTCCTTTGGCGTCAGGTTTAAAAACTAACACGGGTTCGCCGCCATCCACAGGCTCGATCTTTTCCACCAATTGCGGACGATACAGGGTGCCGCCATTGCCAAGCGCAGCGATGAATCGCGCCACCTGTAAAGGCGTGACCTGAACTGTCCCCTGACCAATAGCCTGATTTACCACTTCCACTGGATCGCCATTTGGATCATTGATCTGACCAGCGTTCTCTTGAATCTGTTCGATTCCGGTTAAGCTTCCGAGCCCGAATGCGCGTGCCATATTGGCAATGTCATTAGAGCGATCGTTCTGATATAGAGTGTAACCAATATCCCAGAAGAATGGATTGCAGGAGCGCATTAAGCCCTCGGGCAGAGTTAGCGGCCCGGAGGGAGTGCTATCCGGGGTGTTACACTCAAGACCTCGCGCTTTTCTGTCCTCGCAGTGCTGCCAGGTCCAATCATGGCGGACCCGATCGGATAATTTCGTCCAATCATATTCGCAAGCAAATGTTGTGTCAGCAGTATACAAGCCACTTTCCATACCCGCTGCCATGGTGATGAGCTTGAACACCGAACCCAGTGGATATTGTCCCTGCGTGGCGCGATTAACGAGAGGCTGGTAGGGACTATTGATCACCTCACCGAGTAGTGCATTATTTGGGTTGTTGGGCTGGAATAAATTCGAATCAAAGCTGGGAGAAGATGCCATAGCCAGCACACGACCTGTATCGCGCTCCAGAACAACCGCTGCCCCCGTGAAACCTTTGATGGCTTGTTCTGTATAATATTGCAGGTTACGGTCTATCGTAAGATAAACCGAGTCGGCGGCTTGGGGTTGACTTTCGCCCACTTTGGTCACAATTTGTCCTGTGGTTGGGTTAACGACATAAAGCGTACCGCCATGCTTACCAGCCAGATAATTCTCCGCCCACTGTTCGATGCCTGCTTGCCCAACAATTTCATCACCCTGGTAACCTAGCCGTCGATAGGTCTCTATCTCTTCTGCAAATATTGGCTGGGTATAGCCAACAATGTTGGAGCCAACACCTTGTTCGAAATAATAACGCGAGTTGTAATCTGTCCATTGCAAGCCGCTGGGTGCAATGGATCGGATTCGTTCCGATTCCTGTTCAGAGGCTTCGCAAAGTGGGATGCCATATTGGGCCGGAGTATTTATGATCTTCTGGTCTAAAGTTTCCATGCTAATCCCGCATAAGTTCCAGACTTCTGAAAGCAATGTCCCTCGGCTTTCATCGGTGACATCGCCAGGCATGACTTGGAAAGCATAGGCATCCGACTGTGCGGCGAGCACGTCACCATTGTGATCATAGATATTGCCGCGCGAGGGAACACTGTATTCCATTTTCAAAACATTTCCGCCCGCTAATTCAGGAAGAATGAGTCCATCTTCCCACTGGAGTTTCCAAGCGTCGTTTTCAAGCGTGAAACGTGCGACCATATCACGCTGGATGTCTCCCACCAGTGCAGTGTGATAGGTCATACGGAAAGAAACTTCTGACGAAAAGGTATTGATTAAGGAAGAAAGCACTTCATAATCAAAGGAACCTGCACTCATTTCATTCAGCGCGTCTTTGTTGCGTTTGGCAAAATCTTCCAATGTGATGGTATCTTGGCTGACCTTGCTGAGCAATCCATACATTGTGTTGTAGTCATCGGCTTTGAACGCGTCTAGATAGGCTGCCAGAACAGTATCTACATCCGGGGCAGAGACAATCGTCACAATGGGTGGCGGTTTTGGCGTGTCCGTTGGGAAACCAGGAACTTCAATAGCTTTACAAGCACTGAGAAACGTCAGGATGACAATGATGTTTAACCATCGAAGAAATTTCATGCGTTGCCTTTCAATCTATGGAGTCCGATGGCTCACTTGCTCTGTTGGTGCTGTCGGTTTCGGAGCAAGCTCCCTGACTCCAAATTCTCGTCTCCTATTAATAGGGCGTTCGAAACTGGACACTGATATTCCAAAAGTGTTTCACAACCGGAAAAGACATCCGCCTTTGGCTGGATATCCATTTTCCTCATCAGCAGGATGACATGACACATCGGTAATCCCATCACGCTGGCGTAGCAACCCTCCAGTTCGGCAACAGGATGGAACTGCGGATGCTGGATCGCATACGCGCCGGCCTTATCGAGCGGGTCACCCGTTGCAACATAGTCGTTCATCTCATCGTCTGAGTAATTGCGCATCGGGACGTCTGTCACGCAGAGATCCTTGAGGAGGAGTCCATCCCTCATACGGAGCAGAGCAATTCCGGTGTAGACTTGATGCATGTGTCCGCGTAAACGAGTGAGCATCGCGGTGGCTTCAGCACTGTCTTTGGGCTTACCCAGGACATCCATGCCATCGACCACTGCGGTATCTGCCGCAAGGACAATTTGATCTGCACCGGCTTTGGTAGCCCGGGCTTTTGTTTCCGCAAGCCTTAAGACGTACTCGGAAGGTGATTCGCCGTGGGGGGATTGGCTTTCATCTACATGCGCGGCTGTAACGCTGAATTGCCATCGAGCCAGAGACAACAATTGACGGCGGCGTGGCGAACCGGATGCCAACACAAGCAGTGGTTTTTCAGTCACGGAAAGGGATTCTAACACAGCCCCCCTGTCCTTCGGACATCCCCCCATTTTCAAGAAAATAGGGGGATAGGGTACATGGTACAATGCGAGAAAATTGCCTGGTCATGGAGGCCGACGTGAAAGAGTTGGAAGAACGGATTCTGCGGGATGGGAAAAATTTGGGAGGTGGGATTTTGAAAGTGGATAGCTTCGTCAATCATCAAGTGGACCCTCTTTTGATGGATGTCTGCGGCAGGGAATTTGCGCGGCGCTTTGCTTCGGTCGGCGCGACCAAAGTGCTGACGGCTGAAATCTCGGGCATTGCTCCAGCCGTAACGACTGCCATCCATCTTGGTCTGCCCGTGGTCTACGCGCGCAAGGCAAAGCCGATCACGATGCCAGACCAGGTGTATCTGACGCTGGCTCCCTCCCACACAAAAGGACGGATGGTTGAGTTGATCGTCTCGCCTGAATACCTGGCGAACGGAGAGAAGGTATTGATCATTGACGACTTCCTTGCGAGCGGGCAAACAATTTTGGGTTTGGCGCGGCTCGCAGAAGCCTCTGGGTCAAAGATCGTTGGCATCGGCGCGTTGATCGAGAAAACCTTCGAGGGTGGGCGTGACGTTTTGAAATCGCTCGGTGTGCCAATCCATTCGCTGGCGTGCATCACTTCGATGGA
>DASWEH010000047.1:0-8390 GCA_036394895.1 Anaerolineales bacterium | reverse complement strand
GAAGAGACAGCGGAACTTGTTTCCCAAGCTGTAGATTTGATCTGGGATTGGATGAATGACAGAAATGTTCTGAGTCCATCTAATGGATAAATCCTACGTAGTACATGCATACTCTTGAATAGGGAAAGCGGGTAAAGCCATCCTTTACTCGCTTCTTTCTTTGATACAATTCTCAGGGAAGAAGAAAACAATGACAAAACTTGACCCCATCCAACAGGAAGATTTCGAGCGGTTTCTGGAACGCGAGATTCGCGGCTACGCGGAAGACCATGTACGAAATGGTAATTGGCCTCCCGAAGGAGCCATGGAAAGATCCAGAAAAGAATTTGAAAGTCTTTTACCTGACGGCATCCACTCCAAACATCAATATCTTCGGTCTATTCTTGACGAAGATAGCAACAAAATCGGTTTCTTATGGGTGCAGGTAAAAGATCAAAACGCATTCATTTATGATTTCGTCATTGATGAAGCCTTTCGCGGCAAAGGCTATGGCAAGCAAGCCTTAATTGCCATGGATGAAAAACTTAAATCCATGCATGTCGAATCGGTTGGCTTGCATGTTTTTGGTGATAACATCACAGCCCAGGAGCTATATAAGAAAATGGGGTATCAAATCACTGGTATTCATATGAAGAAGGAACTGAAATAGGAAAATGGAATTCTCATGAAGCAAAAATATATCGTCACTGCCGCATACTATCTTGCCTTTATCCTGCTGGGTCTCACCATGGCAGCAGAGGGACCCACCCTCCTTAAGTTGGCTGAACATACCGCCAGCAGCCTCGACCAGATCAGCTTGATTTTCTTCTTCGGCTCACTGGGCTATCTCCTGGGCTCTTACATTGGCGGGCGAATGTATGACCGCGTCCCCGGTCATCAATTTATGACTGGGGTGATCATCATGCTGGGTGTGCTGATCATATTCGTGCCCCTTGCCACTTCTCTGTGGACACTATTGGTCATCGTTCTCATTTTGGGACTCGTAAAAGGTGCGTTGGACGTTGGCTGCAACACGCTTTTGCTCTGGGTTCATAATGAGACTGTCGGCCCTTTCATGAATGGACTCCATTCCTTCTTTGGCTTGGGCGCGTTTATTGCACCACTGATTGTCGCACGCGTGATTTCGGCGACTGGGGATATCCACTGGGTGTTTTGGACGTTCGCGATTATGGCATTTCCGATCGCCGCCTGGATATGGAGTTTGCCCAGCCCGCCCTCACGCGCGGTTCCTGCTCATCATGAGAACGCGCCATTTCCGGTTTTACCTGTTCTTACCATGGTGCTATGTTTTGCGCTTTATGTGGGTAGCGAGGTCGGCTATGGCGCATGGATTTATACGTATGCCTTCACTCTAAAATTTGGAACGGAGGTGACAGCTGCGTATCTGACCTCCGCGTTTTGGGGATTCTTCACGCTGGGGCGTTTGTTTGGAATCTGGGTTTCCACACGCGCCAAACCGATAACAATCCTTACTATGGATTTTGCAGGCTGTCTCGCAAGCATTGGTCTGATCCTGCTCTTCAGAGATTCAGCGACCATATTGTGGATTGGGACAATCCTGGTCGGTATCGCGCAGGCCTCCATATTCCCCACGTTCTTGACCCTGGCGGAGGAACGCATGCACGTCACAGGGACGATCACCGGCTGGTTCCTCGTCGGTTCCGGGTTGGGGGGCATGGTCTTACCCTGGTTAATCGGTCAGGCGTTCGTGCGGATTGGCGCCGGCGCAATGATGGGAATCATTTTCGTCAACATGATTCTTAACGTATTAATGCTATTTACCTTTGCAAAAGTATCGGTAAAACAGAAATCCATGGTTGAGCGTAGAGCAATCGCTGATTAATCGGTAATAGCAAAGTCATAATTCATTTCTGATTAGCTGCTTTGCTTTGGTAGAATTCACCCCATGCCCACCTCTGGACTACAACGACTGACCGTTTCTCTCTTGCTCATCGCCTTTTTCGTTTCTTCCTGTTCGACGAACAGTCCATCCAATTTATATCCCACCTATGATCCGTTTGCCCCGGTTAATGGCGCAAGCTCTCAAGTCGCGCCAGTAGAACTCGATGCGTCTATTCGAGGAACGAAGGTAGCGGGACCTACTCCCACACGCGCGCCCATCTCTGTCAGTGTGCCGCCCCGTAATCCAAATGCGGTACCGACCACACCAACGCCTGATCTTCCACATGCGCTCCCGACCCAGCGCGATTTTCTTGATCAATACACGGTCGAGTCCGGAGATACGCTTGGCAGCATCGCGCAGCGATATGGAATCACCCTCACGGCGCTGATGCAGGCGAATGGGTTGAATGAATCGAGCATCATTACGGTTGGTATGGTTTTGGATATTCCGCCGATAGAGGTAGATCCCAATCGAGGATCATCATTCAAGATGATTCCTGATTCAGAATTGGTGTATGGACCTGCCAGTGCGCAATTCGATCTGGAGGCGTTTGTTCATGAAAAGGGTGGTTATCTCGCCAATTACACACAGGATGTCAACGGTGAACCGTTAAGCGGCGTACAGATTATTACACGCCTTGCACAAAGTTATTCGGTCAACCCGCGCTTATTGCTGGCACTTCTTGAATATAGAGGTGGATGGGTTACCAACGCTGCGCCTGACAATGTAGATTACCCACTTGGTTTTCAAGATAGTTATTATGCTGGTCTTTACCGTCAGGTTGCCTGGGCAGCAAATAACTTGAACCGTGGTTACTATTTGTGGCATGTCAACGCGCTTTCGACCTTGCCGTTAAGTGATGGCTCTTATGTGCCTCTTGATCCAACAATCAACGCCGGGACGGCAGGCGTGCAATATTTTCTTTCATTATTCAACAATCGCCCCTTCTGGGATTATGATGTCAGCGATTTGGGATTCGTCGCGACGTATAAAGAACTCTTTGGCTCTCCTTTTGATTATGACATCGTTTCATTACTGCCATCAAACCTGACTCAGCCTCCGATGCAATTGCCTTTCGAGCCGGGAACAACTTGGTCATTCACCGGCGGCGCGCATGGCGGCTGGGATTCAGGCTCTGCCTGGGCTGCGATCGATTTTGCTCCCCCTGGCGAACCCGCCGGTTGTGTAAGCAGTGACGCCTGGGTCGTGGCAATTGCGGATGGGTGGATTGTGCGCGCAGAGGATGGCGCGGTGATCCAGGATTTGGATAACGATGGTTATGAACAAACCGGGTGGAATGTTTTATATATGCATATTGAAAGTCGCGAGCGTGTCCAGCCCAATACATATGTTTACGCGGGGGAGCGGATTGGTCATCCCTCCTGCGAAGGTGGACTCTCGAACGGCACACATGTTCACCTAGCACGAAAATATAACGGTGAATGGATTTCAGCCGATGGGAATTTGCCATTCAATTTGGAAGGCTGGATTTCAAGCGGAAATGGGACTGAATACGACGGTTACCTGACACGAGGTTCAACCGTGATCGAAGCAATGGAAGGCGTGTTTGAAGGACAGAATCAGATTTCGAGATAAATCTGTTTGGAGTGCAAGAGCAAGCTCTTGCAACGATCGACAGTAAGCTGTCGGACTCCGTATCTTTATACAGGTATAATTCCCACGAGCGGACTTATTTTGTGAAACGACTCATTAGCTTTTTGATCGCAGCCTCTTTTTTGCTGTCATCCTGCGCGGGGAATGCTTCCTTGTGGGGACACTATATGACGCCGACGGCATTGAATGGAGCTCCTCCAACCTCCTCTCCTCCTCCGCCAGTCGTTGCAATGACGACGCCCACCGTTATTAGTCCCTTTGTCATTGAAACCGTTGATCCTGTGACTCCCATATCTACATTCAGTGAGGCATTTGTCACCCAGGAAGTTGCGTCACTGACTGAGAACACGCCTGCGCCGACAGCCAACACTCCGACCGTGTTGTATTATGCTCAGAGCGGAGATTGGCTTCCGGCGATGGCGATCCGGTTTGGGGTCGATGTGAATGCGATCGCCTCTCCCAAGGTCCTTCCTGAAAAAGGATTATTGGATCCTGGCACGTTGCTGATCATCCCAGATACCCTTGATCACTCCGTTCCATTTACACCGGCCGTGCAATTGATCCCGGACAATGAATTGATTTTTTCAGCGACTGCTCTAGACTTCGATATCTCGAACTATGTCAAAGAGGCAGGCGGATATATCTCGACATATCGTGAGTACCTTTTGACGACTGGCTGGACCTCGGGGGCTCGTGAAATCGAGCGTCTCGCTTACGAAAATTCGGTTAACCCACGGCTATTACTTGCGATCCTTGATTATGAAGCGCAATGGGTACGCGGCCAACCTGGAAATGATTTTCAGATTAATTACCCCCTGGGCTATGAAAGCTATCGTTATAAAGGGATGTTCATGCAACTGGTCTGGGCGGTCAACCAGCTTACAACAGGTTACTATAATTGGCGCTCAGGAAAATTGATCGAGCTCACGTTTCGCGATGGTAACAAGCTCCGCATTGACCCAACTCTTAATGCTGGCACAGTGAGCCTGATGTATTATTTTTCTCGCAATCACACCTTTAATGAATGGCTGCGAATCATGGATCAGACCAGCGGATTTTCGTCTTATTATCAAAACATGTTCGGTGATCCGTGGTCGCGCGCAGATGCAACGGGGCCTATCTTTCCACCGGGTATCAGCCAACCAGAAATGTCCCTGCCCTTCGAGGTTAATTCTTCCTGGGCGTTCACCAGCGGACCGCACGGCGCCTGGGAACACGATGGACCGCTGGCTGCATTAGACTTTGCACCGCCCAGCGCGAAGACCGGTTGTCTATCTTCCAACAAGTGGATTGTTGCTTCTGCACCCGGTCTGGTTGTCCGCTCAGGCAACGGTGTCGTCATTGTCGATCTGGATGGCGACGGTTCTGAACAAACAGGCTGGAATCTCTTATATCTGCATGTTGCCGCGAGTGATCGCGTCGCAAAAGGAGTATGGGTGGAACAGGATGCTCACATCGGGTATCCCTCCTGTGAGGGTGGAGTTGCTACGGGCACACACTTGCATATCGCGCGAAAATACAATGGCGAATGGGTTCTTGCAGATGGTGCACTTCCCTTCGTGTTGAGTGGGTGGACCGTATACGCGGGGGACAAACCCTATCAAGGGAAACTCGTCAAAGGGGATAAAGTGATCACTGCCGATTTGTATAGCCAGTCCCTGGCTGTGGTTCTGCGGGACAATAATGATGAGTAGTTTCCGAACAAAGCCTGGATTGCTCAAAATGCCATCAGCTTTCCGTAAAAGAAAACACAGAGGGAAAGGATCATCTCTGTGTTTTTTGAACTCTGTCATCATCACCGTTCTATTGGCTTCCTGCGCGCCCAGCAAGTCAACAACGATCATCGAAAATATGATTACGCCGCTTGCACCCACACCTGTTCCCGCGCCTACCTCTGAAAGACCTGAATACGCCCCTGGTGAACTCGTCGATTACACTGCGCAAAATGGAGATATCTTGCCAGCTCTGGCGGCGCGCTTCAATACGACTGTGGATGAGATCCTGGCAGCCAACCCAATCATCCCGCGCGAAGCGACTACCATGCCGCCGGGCTTGCCGATGAAAATTCCGATCTATTATCTTCCGCTGTGGGGCACCGCATTTCAAAGCATTCCAGATCAGGCATTTGTCAATGGTCCTGCACAAATTGGGTTTAGTACCAGCGCATTTGTTGAATCAACAACCGGCTGGCTAAAGTACTATCGTGTTTATGCTGGGGAAGAAACTCGAACCGGCGCGGAAGCGGTGGATTATGTTGCTCAAAATTACAGTGTCAGCCCACAGTTGTTGCTCGCGCTTCTTGAATATCAAAGTGGTGCGCTGACGCAACCCAATCCTCCAAGTGGGAAATATATGCTTGGCTTTCGACGCGTCAATTATGAGACCCCTTATCTACAACTTGTAATCGCAGCGAATACCCTTAATAATGGATATTATGACTGGCGGGCCGGGAAACTCACCGAACTTGAACTACCCGATGGCTCGCTCATGCGACCTGACCCCTGGCAAAACGCGGGATCGGTCGCTCTGCAATATTATTTTTCCAGGCTATATTCGGGAGATCAATACTACGCGTCCATCGGACCTGAAGGCCTGGCGCGGGTGTATCGGACTCTTTTCGGCAATCCATGGGCAAATCCAGTTATCATCCTGCCTGGCAGTCTCCAGCAGCCTGAACTGCAATTCCCTTTTGTTGCCGATCATTTATGGGCCTACACGGGTGGACCTCATACCGGCTGGGGATCGGGTCAGCCGTTTTCAGCGATAGACTTTGCTCCTGCTTCCGATACGACGGGTTGTTATATAGTTGAAAAAGATCAATATGCCACAGCCATGGCAGATGGACTGGTGTTGCGCTCTGACATCGATGGCACCATGATTGATCTAGATAAGGATGGCGATGAACGCACAGGCTGGGTCTTGTATTATTTGCATTTAGCAACGGAAGCACGTGTTCCGCTTGGCAAGGAAGTGAAAGCCGGTGAGCCGATCGGATATCCCTCCTGTGAGGGTGGTCATGTCACCGGTACACATGTTCATATTGCCCGCAAATATAACGGCGAATGGATCCTTGCCGATGGTCCGCTGGCCTTTAATCTCGAAGGCTGGGTTGTCCATAATGGCTCACAAGCCTATGAAGGAACTCTCACCCGCGGCGCGGGCCTTGTGATCGCCTGTGTATGCTCAGATTATCAAAGCCAGATTATGTCTGATATCAATGCTCAAGCCCGCTAGGCCATGGGTCTACTCTAAAGGCAATTCCTGCCAAATTCCTTGACAGGTTAATTGCCGCATTCCATCTCCAAGCTCTTCATATATTTCATAATGTAATTCCATTGGAAATACCTGCGCAAGCATGAGCTGCGCAGGACAGTATTTAGTTGCCGCTAGTTCAATGGAGCGAAGTAGTGCAGATTCGTCCACATTCTTTCCTGTGACAAGATAGGTAATGAGAGCTCTGGTAAAAACTTTTGGATGCTCGGCTGAGCGCGGTGCGTTCACTCGCACTTCAAACTGTGTTACTTGCTGGCGTTTCTTCTGCAAAATCGAAATAACGTCCATGGCTGTGCAAGCTGCCAAACCCAGAGCGACCATTTCCATCGGGCGCACACCCTGATTGGTTCCACCAAAGGATGAATCCGCATCCATTTGAACTGAAAAACCGGAATCCGGTGTGCCAATAAAGGTCATGTTTTCCTGCCATTGGACGGCTACTTTCATTGTTGCTCCGTAATCAAAGGGATGACGTATTGATCGAGCATTTTGCGGCTGATGCCACCCACCCATTGGAGTTGGACAACACCATTTCTATCGATAACAAATGAAGTGGGAAGATTCAACGACTTGAATGCCTGTTCTGTCGCAATATAGGTTGGGTCAAGCCAGACCGGGAATGTAAGTTTGTAATCTTTCACAAACTGCAGAACATCTTTTGTGGGATCACCATCATTGACAGCAACCACCACAAATCCTTGTTCCTTGTGCTTGTTGTAAAAAGATTCCAGGGCTGGCATCTCTTCTTTGCAGGGAGGGCACCACGTTGCCCACAAATTGACCAACACAACCTGACCTCGATAATCTGCAAGGGAATGAGAGGCTCCCTGGATATCGGTTAGAGTCAGTTCGGGGGCGACATAGTTTACTTTAACGGGAATCGTGGAAAAATCCGTTTGAGGCGATGAATCTCGCAAAATGAAATAAGCTGATCCAACGATGAGAATTAATCCAAACCCAAAGAAAACAAGAGGCAGCATTTTCCGCGGGTGGAGCAAAGGTTTCGATTCGGTCATATTTTGTTGATTTAGCTACATTTTTTCGATAAGTATACTCCTACAAAAATAGCTATGTGAAAATCAGGACAAATGTCATTCAAAACATGATGTTTGCCACTGGAACGAGAGTCACCTACCGAGATAATATGAACAAAAGGTTTAATCGATTGTGAATCGTATAGCTATTTTTACGGAGTTGGATGAGGATCAAATGGATTTGCTGCGGCCGTTGTTCGAGGAGTTGTCGTTTCAGGCGGGTACAGTCATTTTTCAACAAGGCGAGGCAGCAGAATTTCTCTATTTGTTGATTAACGGTAGAGTTGATATGTCTTTTAAGCCTTACGATGGAATGCCCATAACAGTATCACATGTAGGAAAAGATGGTTTGTTTGGTTGGTCGGCAGTTGTTGGAAGCGAAAAATATACATCTTCAGCGATCGCAATTGAAGCCGTGAAGGCATTCCGTGTGCATGGCAGTGAGTTGCGCGAGTTTTGCGTAGAACATCCCGAGGCTGGCAAAGTTATTTTGGAGCGCCTGGCAGATGAAGTCTCTTCCCGATGGAAAGATGCACATAAGCAGGTGAAGTCTATTCTCCTTCAGG
>DASWEH010000046.1:0-4139 GCA_036394895.1 Anaerolineales bacterium | reverse complement strand
CATGTTTTTCGGGGCATTATCCGATTTCTTTCGACATATCGACAGAAATCGGATAATGCCCCGTAAAACATGCCTGACAAAATCCATCCGTCCGCTGAACCGCGCGCATCATACCTTCGACAGATAGATAATACAAACTGTCCGCGCCCACGTGATCACAAATTTCGTCCACAGTTCGGCGGTGCGCAATCAAGTCTTCATGCCTGCCCATGTCCACGCCCATGAAACACGGGTGCGCAATCGGGGGGCAAGTGATGGCCACATGTACTTCCTGCGCGCCGGCATTCTTCAGCAACTTGATCAGCGGACCCATTGTATTTCCGCGCACAATGCTGTCGTCAATCATTACGACGCGCTTATCCAGAACATTTTCATGAATCACATTGAATTTCAATGCCACCCCGCGCTTGCGCAAAGAATCCGTCGGCTCGATGAACGTCCGACCGACATATCTGTTTTTGATAAAGCCATCGTTATAGGGAATCCCGCTCACATGCGAAAAACCAATTGCCGCAGGTATGGAAGAATCTGGCACAGGAATGACTACATCGCCAACATCATTTCCCATCTTGTTTGCGATCTCCCTTGCCAACTCCTCCCCCAACCTCTGACGCACATGATGGACGTTGATCCCATCCCACGTTTGGTCAGGTCTCGCAAAATAGATATGCTCGAACACGCACATCGCGGAAGGCGTCACTGATGGAAGCGCTTGCATCACCTTCAACGCGCTATTCGAAAGTGACACCACCTCGCCAGGCTTTACATCGCGGATGGCTTCACAGCCCAAGGTTTGCAGCGCGCCCGTTTCTGAAGCCACAGCATGTCCACCACTTGGCAGCAACCCAATACACAGAGGACGAAATCCCCACGGGTCGCGCACTGCATACACGCAATCCCGCGTTAGAATCACCAGCGAATAGGCACCCACCCATTTTTTCATCGCGGTCTTGATCCGTTCCTCCCAAGTCGCGCCTCCATTGCGCGCCAGCATCAGGGTCATCACTTCAGTATCCGACGATGATGAAAACCCAACGCCTTGCTGCATTAACTCATTTCGCAGCTCCGCCGAGTTGATCAAGTTGCCGTTGTGTGCCAATGCCAGTGGACCATGAATAGTCTCGATCATGAACGGCTGCGCATTCCTCAGTAAAGATGAACCCGTCGTCGAATAGCGCGTGTGACCAATCGCATAATGTCCCTTCAACTCCGCCATCGTGTTCGGCGTGAACACATGCGAAACCAAGCCCACACCCTTGTGTATGGATATTGTCTGCCCATCGGCAACTGCGATGCCGGCTGCCTCCTGTCCGCGATGTTGCAGCGCGTATAACCCAAAGAACGTCATGCGCGCCACATCTTCATTCGGTGCAAATACGCCAATCACGCCGCACTCTTCATGTGGATGATCATCCTCAAGTTCAAAACGGATTGGACTATTGAACACTAGTATCATCCTCGATGATCTTATCTGCCGCCCGCTTCTGACTCGCCTTGACCTGTTCCCGCACTTCAAGATTTGCTACGCCGAAAATTTTTGCCGCCAACAACGCCGCATTGGCAGGTTCCAACACCACCGCAGGTGCGATCCCTGAAGGCGTCCGCAGCGAGGAAAACACGTCCGCACCGGCAAATACATCCGATGGTGACGGACATGCGATCACAGGCGCGCTGACCGAGCCGTCTGTAAATCCGCTCAGGGCATTGCTTCGTCCTGCCACAGTGATATACACCTTCGGGCGGTCATCCGATTCATATTCGTGCAAAACGGATAGAGCGTGCTCAGGCGTCTTATGCGCAGACGCGATCCGGAACACCGTTTCCAATCCATATTGCTTGCACGCATCGGATATTTTCGTGCAATGATCCATATCCGCTTTGGAACCCATTAATATAACTACTAATGGTTCGAACATTATGAAAGCACTCCCGCCTTCTTCAAATTCTCGATCATTCTCTGCTCAACGGGATATTCACCGGCTTCAAACGGCTTACCTGTGAACAACTCATAAATTGTCATGTATCGCTCACTTGCAGACGCCCACAACTCTCCGGGCATGGATGGAGCCTCTCCGTCGCCGCGATAGCCTTTTTCTGCATACGCTAAACGAACAAACTCCTTATCAAAATTTTCGGGGTCTTCCCCAACGGCAAAGCGTGCTTCGTAGGTATTTGCTTTCCAGAAACGAGAGGAGTCGGGTGTGTGAACCTCGTCAATGAGGACAACATTGCCATCTGTGGCGAGCCCGAATTCGTACTTAGTATCCACTAAAATCATTCCTGCTTTATTTGCTATTTCCTGTCCCCGTTTGAAAATTGCCAGCGCTGTGGCTTGAACTTGATCCCAGGCCTGCTTGTCCAACAAGCCTTTCTCGACGACTTCAGCGCAAGTCAGGCGTTCGTCGTGACCTGTTGCGCCACCTTTTGTCGTGGGCGTGATGATCGGTTCTGGCAAAGCAGCATTTTTCTGCAAACCTTCAGGGAAGTCGTATCCGTAAATGTTTCGCTCACCAAGTGAATAGCGATACCACAATGCCGTGGATGTGACACCTGTGATGTATCCACGCACGATGACTTCAACGAGGAACGGCTCGGCGACGTTGACCACGGCGGCGTTTGGGTCAGGTAATGAGACGATGTGATTTGGGATGATATCTCTAGTCTGCTCGAACCACCACGCGGATAGCTGATTCAGCACCTGTCCTTTGTAAGGAACGCTGGCGAGAATTTTGTCGAATGCCGAAAGGCGATCTGTGGTGATGATGAGTCGTTTTCCATCAGGCAAGTCATACCAATCGCGCACTTTGCCTGAAGTTTTATTGGGAAGAGGTAGATTGGTTTCACGAAGAGCGGAGGGTAACCAGTCAATCAATTCGTTCTTTGGATACATGAATACTCCTTTTGTTTAAGGTCACAGGTCTCAAGTCGAGTGACTTTTGACTCTAGACCTGTAACGCATATCTCACACCATTCTTGAACAATCCCAATCCACTGTGATGATTAACGCCGCGCGTCCACTGTGGATGTTGGTAAGGATGAATGTAATTCTCAGGATGAGGCATCAAGCCGAGTACATTTCCATGCGGATTACAAATCCCTGCAATGTCATGGATGGATCCGTTGGGATTGATAGGATACTTTCCATCAGCAGGGGAACTATTTGCGTGAACATAAGTGAGGGCAATTTGGTCATTTTCGATGAAAGAGGAAAAAGGAAAGAGTTCGGATGTTTGAAAGTTGCCTTCGCCGTGGGCGATGGGACATTCGATCAGTTCGTCCAATCCTTTCGTCCAGATACAAATTTGGGAAACTGGTTCAAGTGTCACCCACCGACATTCAAAATGTCCTTGAGCATTAAATGTTAGCGTTGCGTCTTTATTCTCAGAAGTGGCGGGGAGAATACCTGAGTTCACCAATGCCTGAAATCCATTACAGATACCGATTACAGGTTTGCCAGATTCGACGAATGTAGAGATTTCGTCCGCGAAATAAGACGCGAGGTCAAGGGCGAGGAGCTTGCCCGCGCCCAAGGCATCCGCGTAGGAAAAACCTCCAGGAATGACGAGCAATTGAAAGTTCGAGAGGAGCGTTTTGTTCATTCGCAATTCGTTGAGTGGAATCCCAATCGGCTCTGCACCTGCAAGAGTCAGCGCTTCAATGACATCAAAATCACGATTGGAGCCGTGTGCTTGGAGGACAAGTGCTTTTGGTTTCATAAGTGAGTAGGGTTATTGAATGCTTGGACGATTTCATTTACGGCAATTTCGACATTGGAAATTTTGAGAATAGGATCGGCTGTGACTTCACCAATTTTGTGGCAGGGAAGATTGGCAAATTTGTTTTCAAACGCGGGGGCATTTGCTGGAGAGACTTCAACGAGCAGACATCCGTTGACTTCGGTGAACACTGTAGATGCTTCGATGTCCAGTTCCATACCAAGACGTCCACCGATGCACATCTCTGCGGCAGCGACGGCGAGACCACCTTCGCTGGGGTCATGTGCAGATTTGACAAGTCCGCTCCTGATGGCTTGATGCAAGGCATGATAGACCTGCGGAGTGGAAGACGAAACATCGGGCACGGATTTTTGTCCTGCGGAAAATTCACCAACCAAATAGATGAAGTTACTTACTTCCTTC
>DASWEH010000045.1:0-3194 GCA_036394895.1 Anaerolineales bacterium | reverse complement strand
AAGAGGTTGATGTGGACGTCGTTGACATCCGCTTTCGAGCCGTAACGAATGATGTGTTCGAGGCAACCGGTAGACATTACATCACCATCTGGATGGAAGGGAAATCAGTATCAGGCGAGCCAACCATCGCAGCTGACGATGAAGTGGAAGAGATTGGTTGGTATGCCTGGGACGCTCTGCCCACTCCTCTTTTCTTACCTTTGGAAAACTTGGGCAAAGAGAATAGTTATCCACCAAAATAAATTATCTGATGATCTCTGCGTCCGACATCCTCCACCTCCCATATACACGCGACCTCACCGAAGGTGGAATTGCCTACGCGCTCCGTTCGATTCCTTACCTATATAGTCGAGCAGGAGGGTCTCCGTATGATGCTCTTCGTCGCGTCGTCGCGGGTGCAGCGGTGCAACTGGCCTTTCGGCGCTATCTCTCTGAACAAAACATTCCATTCGAGGTGAAAGGCGCGGTACCCTTCACTGAACATGAACGTTATGATGTTTCACTCGGCGGGCGGCGCTGCGACATCCAGTCATTTCTCATCAGTCAGCGTGAGCAGATCTCAGAGATACGGAGCAACCCACAGGTTTTATTGAAAGCCTCTGCCTTGGTTGCTTCCGACCAACATGCAGGAGATGGACATTCGCAGTTTGATCTTTATCTCTTTGCATTTCTTACTGGTCTTGTCACTGCCTCAGCGAATGAACTACAAAAAGGTATCGAAGCGAAACAGCCCTATTATCTGATCCATGGGATGGCAGATGCGTGGAATCGCCCCAGGAAATGGAATCCACTGGGGAGGCTGGTGTTGAAATCCGAATCAGAGGAAACGCAAACCATCGAAATCGGCGGGCAGGATGAGGGGCGCGAGATGCGATCCTGCATCGTCGAACTCCCACCGCGGACGCGCCTCGAAATCCAAAACGGATTCTTTTCCTTGTCGTATGTCCACATCCAAGCCGGCCCACATGCACGGATCGGAATCTACAGCCCAGTTCGTAAGGAAACCTATCTGATCGGCGCGCAGGATTGGGGTAATATATGGCTATACGGCATAGATATATTGCTGGCGGGGTATATCACGCGTGACGAATTCAGCCGCCGCGCGAGTTTCATCCAGACTGGCTCACGCCTCCTTCAACATCATGCAACTCACGTAAAGAATCTGGCTGTGCCCGTGTCTGATCTAAAGCCGCTCTCTGAGCTTTTTGAGAAGGTGAAAGCGCAGAACGCATAAAACGATGTCGTTGCGAGGGCAACGCTTTCCCTGCACTGGCACGCAGGGCAAGTGTCTGCCCGAAGCAATCTCAAATAAACGGATGATGCTACTCAAAGAGATTTGTGCGATTAACAGGAGATTGCTCACCTGCACTGCAGCGAACGCACGATTTGCTCCCTGGCACCGTACGTGATTTGCTTAGTAAATCATGCGGTGTAGCAAATCGGGTGCACACCTGCCCTGGTACGGCTTAAGCCGCACGGTGCCAGGGAGTGTCGTCGTCGCTCCGCTCCTCCTCGCAACACTTGCACATGCATGCACACCTGTCCTGGCGTACGGTGCCAGGGAGCGCAGGTGTGACATATTGATATACAGGTATTTATGAAAATAAAGCGAATACTTTTTGGATTTCTGATCTTATCTCTGCTGGCTTGCAATTTTGTGACGCAGATGGTCTTTCCGCCCACTGCCACACCCACTGCAACTGTCACCGTTACTGCTTCCTCTACCCTAACACCTACCCCTCTTATACCTGCCTTTATCCCGCCTGAATGCGCCAGTGTACCTCTTGCAACGATCCCACCTGATGTTTCAGCGCAAGCCACATCAGAATTTCAAGTCACTGAGATTCCCCAAGGCGAGCAATTAAGCATTTTGAGAGAGCTTGGGGATGTTGTGGAAAACGTCTATGTATACCCAGACTATAACGGGAAGAACTGGAACGAGATCGAAGCAAGATACCGCGGCGAAATCGAGACTGGATTGGATACCCAATCCTTCTACAATGAAATGTCAACAATGATCACAGAGTTGGGTGATGAACATTCATTTTTTCTGTCACCTATGGAAGTAGCCGAATCAGAGGCAGAACTGAAAGGGGATGTCCAATTTGTGGGTGTGGGGATTTATGGAGAACCTGATTTTGAACGGGGACGCCTGATCGTTGTTTCAACTTTCCCAGGTTCGCCTGCTGAATTTGCAGGGATTCAAGATCACGATAGCATCCTGACTGTGGATAACCAGCCCATCCAAGAGGAATTTGGCAATCTGTTGCGCGGACCTCAATGCTCTGCTGTCAAGCTGACGGTGCAATCGCCGGGCGAAACTCCGCGGGATGTGATGCTGATCCGTTATGCAATTGAGGGAAATGTTCCGATCGATGCGCGGATCGTGACGACAACCGATGGCTCAAAGATCGGGTACATCTTCATCCCATCGTTTTTTGATGAGACCCTGCCCGGTCAGATTAAAGATGCGTTGACGGAGTTCGGCAAACTGGATGGTTTGATCCTGGACTTGCGCATGAACGGGGGTGGAAGCAGTGCCGTCACCTATCCGATCCTTGAATATTTTATCCATGGCAGGTTGGGACAATTTGTCAGCCGCGATGATGCCCGGGCGTTAGATATTGAGGCGAATGAAATCCAGAATTCCCAAACGGTTCCCCTGATCGTAATGGTCAGCAAAGATACAGTCAGTTTTGGAGAGATTTTTGCGGGCGTGATGAAGGATTCGGGCCGCGCCAAAATTGTGGGTGAGACCAGCCTTGGGAATGTGGAAGTGCTGCATGGTTATGATTTTAAAGACGGATCGCAAGTGTGGCTGGCGGCAGAAACATTCCATTCCGCGTTCTCGAATACGAATTGGGAAGAGACCGGCATCATCCCGGATGTGCAAGCGTTTGCCGCCTGGGATACTTTTTATTTTGACAACGACCCTTCCATTGCGGCGGCAATCGAGGTTCTGGGGCACAAGTAACGTACAGCCTTGCGACATGGTCTTCTCAAGATCAGCAATTAAGATCCTTTGTACACGGAGTTCGCGGATTGGACGGACCGCGAAGCGTTCGTCTTTTCACGGAAGAAACCATATTGTCCGTATGATCCGTGTACAAAAGGGGGTTTTGTCAAGCGACCTTGAGAAAGTCATAAGCCTTGCGAAGGCATGTCCTGAGGTGAAACCGAAGGATCTAAACCTT
>DASWEH010000044.1:0-4199 GCA_036394895.1 Anaerolineales bacterium | reverse complement strand
GTTCGGGACCTCTGCTTTAAATTTCAATGCCTCTTCCACGGTACTGACCGGGTAAATTTCCTTCGCGCCGCGTGAAAATGCAAAAGCCGTGTTGGTGAACGCGCGGATGACATCAATCACCACAACTATGCCAGTCGCTTCATGACAGGTTTCAAGATTGGTGTAACGAAATTTCATGACTTGTAATCAAATATCACTTGTATGGTTTCTTGCGGATTTTCATCTAGAAGACGGTAGGCTTCCTTCGCGGCTTCTATAGGAACGCGATGAGTGATCCATTTTTCAGGCTTGATTCTCTCCAGAGCTTTCCAGGCCGCGTTGAAACGACGGGCTTTATTCCATCGCCCGGATAATTCAGGACTCACAGTACTTACCTGTGAAGAAATCAACTTAATGCGCGAGCGATGGAATGCGCCGCCGAGGTCGATTTCAGCACGTTTTTCCCCATACCAAGATCCGATAATGATGCGACCACTGAATCCTGTGATGGCAAGTGCATCATTGAGTGTTTCGGGTCTTCCACTGAGTTCAAACGTTAGATCAGCGCTGCCATTGAGAAGTTTCCGAGCTTCTTTGTGAAAGTTCAGAGAGTAGGGGTCGAGCGACAAATGCTGAGGCGCCGGCGATGAGTTTCGGCGCAACTCGAAACAGTCTGCAGTGACCAGCCTCTCCAGTGGAAATTCGCTGAGCAAGGATGCGGTTAATAATCCGACCACGCCCTGACCCAACACAAGTACACATTCGCCGAAGATCGGCGCGGCATCTTGAACCAAATTGACAGCCGTTTCCATGTTTGGGAGGAAACAGGCTGTTTCAGGTGAAAGGAAATGAGGAATGGGAAACAGGGAATTTGGATTTGCAACAAAATGTGAGGTGTGAGGTTGAAATGCGAAGACCAATTGATCGTGCATGGACTGGTCGACTTGTGGGCCTGTTTCCTTGATCTTTCCCACACAGGCATATCCATACGCAAGCGGATACTCAAGACTGCCGCGCAAACCTGCAATAATGGAATCCGTTTCGATGTCCCGCGGGAAGCGTCCTTGATAAACCAACATCTCAGTCCCCGCACTGATTGCAGAGCAAACTGTTTCCACTAAAACTTCATCCGCACCGAGTTTGGGAAGAGTCTCCTCGCGAAGTTCCACCTGGTGCGGCGCGCTGAAGAAGAGAGTCTTTCGTTTCACTTCCCCCATTTTACCTTGCATTGTACATGAGCTACACAAACGTAGTAACGACTTCAGTCGTTCGGCTAAAAAGCGACTGAAGTCGCCACTACAAGATTACTCATTAAGATTTGGGTCGGTCTGCTAAAAGAAATCCCATCAAAAAGAGTTCTGCTGTTTTGGCATAATAACCGATAGCTGCATTGCTGAAATCGAACGTAAAGTTTTTATCGCCCAGAATGATCCATAAAATAAAAGTCAATACCGTATAGCCCAGGAAAACCCACCAAACCAAGTTATGTCTCTGTTGAAGAAAGGGAATGGGCAAAAAATAGGCGCCCAACAGAGCGAGATAGCCAAAACCATTCAGTGCAATGGGATCAAGACCAAGCCGCGTCAGAAGGAAAAGATGGAGCAACGCGGTTACCAGGGTGGCGAGAATAATCCCGTAGTGTTTACCAGTAAGATTCATCATAAACTCCTTTTGCAAATTGTTTGAGGTCCAGGCAAAAGTATTAACACCATTTTTTACTTTTCGATGGCGCGACTTGCAAATGCCAAGCCTAATCCCCCAATCAACAGATCCCGCGCCCGAATTAAAAGTGTCACGCCAATTGCCAACGCCGCAGAAATCTCGAATGCGCCGAGCGTGAATACCTGGCTAGCTTCTAACGCGCCCAAACCACCTGGCAATGGAACGAGAAATGCTAGCCAGCTGGTTGTCCATGCGGCGAGGGTTTGCCAACCATGTAAATTGATCCCTAAAAACGAAGCGATCAGCGCGTACTCAGCCACCATGCCTGCACCTGCGAATAGTGAGGCTCCAACGGCTATCAACAACTCGCGCGGATGGCGTTGACAAAACATCCCTGCCATTCGCTCCGAGGCGATGATAAAGCGCATCCACTTTGAATTTCCAAACCTGGAAAAGGCGGCGCGCAACGCGGCACCGATAGGATAGATACCTCGAATCATCAATAGGATATGGATCGGCGGCCATGCCAACAGCGCCGCCAACAAGATCAGACTCACGAGCGGCCTGCTCCCGTTTGTCGAGAGGACTCCCGCCTGGAGCACTGCCATTAACCCGAACACCAACAGGAAGAAATTCGCCAGGAACTCAAGCAGTTTATCCATAATGACTGTAGAAGTCGCGCGTGTGTAGGTCATGCCATATTTGCGTTGAAGATACAACACTTGTAATGGTTCCCCCCCAACCTGTGGACCCAGTGTGAAATAACTGACTCCAAACACAGCCACACGTACTAACAGCAGCGGAAGATATGGGATCGTTTTACGCCCAGCCCGAATGATGATCCACCATCGCAATGTGACGAGCATGTAAATAGCAATATTGATGAAGACTAATATGGCAACTTGCCAGAGTTTAAGTCCGTTGAGCGCGTTCCAGATGTCAGCGAGAGGCACATTGCGCAACGCAAAGCACAAGAGGACCACAAGGGTGAAATAAAGCACGAAAAGACGAAGCTTCGTCTTTTCTCTGAACTTGGTTTTCCCTGGAAGAGGAAGTGGACTCGCGAGCACAGATTCCCCTTCTCCTACTGCGAGAGGGGTTAAGGGCGTAGATTGGCTCACAGTAATCTTTCTCCCTCGCCGGTGGGTGGATTCTCGATCAGTTGCTTCATCTCTGCTAACACAGCTTGATGGATCACTTTCGTTTCAGTGGTTCCTAACTCTTTGGCGTAAACCGGATTTCCAATTTGTACACGTATATGGACATCTCTCATCTTGAGCATAACGTGTGCCAGCAATTGTAATGCCGCAGCAAGCTTTTCTCGTTCCCGGCGTGCCTTCTTAAGATAAGTGAGAGGGTGAAATGCAAAACTCTTTCGAACCACTCCGCGTACCAGAACAGGCAAAACGGCTGTTTCGGGAGCCATACGAATAAAGATGCCCGCGCTCTCTGTCCAGGAACGCAACGAGTCAGCTGCGCCCTTTTGAACATCCGGGTCAGGTTCGATGTGCCCAGCCGGGAAGGTAAGTGCCGCCCCGCCGTTTCGCAGGTGCGCACTTAACTGTCGTATGAGCCGGAAGCGTAACCCAGCGTCATCCGTCACATAAGCGAGCTGCTTGCTCATATTGGGGAGCGCATTCAGGAAGGGACGGTCAAGCGCGATGATCTTCAGGTCAGGCCGATTCAACGCGACAAAGAGCGAAAGCGTATCCGTCAAGCCCGGATGATTGGACAAAGCTAGAAAAGAAGAAGTCGGGATTCGGTCCTGACCGAAAATGTGAAGGTCATTCGTAAAATGTCTGATTGCAGAACGCGAGGCCTCTACCAATCCATGGGCAGCGATGGCCGCATCAAATTCTGCCATCTGATGAGCGAATGTCAGGGGCGGATAAATCAGAGTGCGGCGTAAGAGCCGAGCGAGAAAAGGACGGTTCTGCCAACCAAAAGAGGAAATAAGGTCTTCCAAGTTGATTTTTGTGAGTGTATCAATCGTAGAGGGTGTCATTCTTGTTCCATTGAAAAATGTAATGGATAGCCTTCCAAGCCTGCCGCGAAGTGTGCTCGGTTGATGCGTTTCTCCGCTTCAGATTTTGGAAGCGTTTGCACGTAAGCCAGACCCGTAATATGCGCGATCAACATGATCTCATACGCCTTGGGGTTCGATTGAAAAAAGATGGTTTTCAAGATTTGTACCACGAAGTCCATCGGCGTAACATCGTCGTTGTGGATGAGGATGCGATAAAGCGGCTCAAGCTCGGTTTTCTCTTCCTGCTCCTCGATAATCTCAATTTCGGGTGTGACTGCTACTTTCATGTAACTATACGGATGGTTTCTAAATCTGGATTTCTCAGTTCTTTCCGCAGTTCAATTGCGAAGCATCCCGGTGGGACTGCGGAAAGAACTGTGATTAATATAGATTGCGAAGCGTTTCGAATTCTTCCTTCGAAAGCTCGATCTCTGCCGCTTCGAAATTTTCTCGGATATGTTTCGGATTCAACGACATCGGAATCGTGATAACACGCGGCTGGGCGACCAGCCAGGCCAGCGCGATTTGATAG
>DASWEH010000043.1:0-8902 GCA_036394895.1 Anaerolineales bacterium | reverse complement strand
ATCATTGACGTTGGTTCCGGTGGGACCCGTCTTCAGCAAATCTCCCAACCTCTGGAAAAAGGGATACGAGTCATTTCGGGACAAATAGCCGACCGCGTCCAACCCAAGCGACTCGGCTCTTCGGGCGGATTCGCCCGTCACGACTGCGCCAGCTGCATCGGTAGGACCATCATCCCCGTCGGTCGCAAATGAGATCAAGAGCGCATTTTCTAAATCTCTTAATTCATTCACAGCAGCTAAAGCCAGCTCTTGATTTCTCCCACCTTTACCATTACCTTTTAGGGTGACAGTTGTTTCTCCACCAGCAATTAAACAAAAGGGATGAGTTCTCTTGGAAGTGTCTACGCGCAGATGATGAGCCAATTCTCGTCCTATATCATGCGCTTCGCCCTGCAGTTCATTCGTCAGGATCTCAGCATGAAAGCCTTCAAGTTCCGCCTGTTGCACCGCAGCGCGCGATGCAAGTTTGTTATCGCCGATGATAATATTTTGACTTTGGAGTCGAGAAGCTTGATTCTTGTTACCAGCCAGCTTGCTGGCTGACTCCAAAAATTGGAGAATTGAGATAGGAACTTGTTTCTCAATATCGTATTTCTTCAAAACAGCAATCGCATCTTCTCGCGTTGTCGGATCGGAGGCAGTAGGGCCTGAAGCAATGGCTTCCAATGGATTCCCGATGACATCCGACAAAATCAGGCTGATAACTTTGGCTTTGGTCGCACGCGCCAGTCCTCCGCCTTTGACACGATCAAGTTGCCGCCGAAGCGTGTTGATCTCGTCGATGCGCGCGCCACTGGATAACAACAACGCTGTTAGCGTTTGTAAATCTTCCAAAGGCACATAGGGGGCAGTGACCAAAGCCGAACCCCCTCCTGAAAGTAGACAGATCAACGTGTCATCTTCATTCAGTGCCGAAACAAATTCCAGAACGCGCATTCCTGCGTCAAGTGAATGCGCGTCCGGGATGGGATGCCCACCTTCCATAACGGTATATAGCTCGCGGCTTAATCCAGAAGTGAACTTCGTGACAGCGAGTCCGCCCGAGAGTGGAATCCGTTCCGCGAGCGCGTCCATCATTGGAATTGCAGCCTTTCCAATTCCTAAACCGTAAACTCTGCCCTCGATCTTTGGAAGATATTTTTGCACCGCCTTGAACGGGTCCACAGCCTCCAGCGCGGCAGATAAAATGCGTCTGAGCCGCGCGTCTTGTAAACTGTGCGTGGCGAAACGATTGATATCCATATCTGTTATCATATCAGAAACATATTGCGGAGGGATGATGTCGAAACCAAAAGTATTTGTCACACGTGCCATTCCTGAAAAAGGATTTGAAATGATCAAAGATTTTTGTGAGGTGGACGTATGGCCCAACGAGTTGCCACCCAGCCGCGATGAATTGTTGCAACATGTACGCGGCGTAGATGGTTTGTTATGTCTGCTCACAGATAAGATTGACGGTGAAGTGATGGATGAAGCGGGGCCGCAGTTGAAGGTGATCAGCAATCATGCAGTGGGTTTTGACAATATTGATGTGCAAGCTGCGACCATTCGTAAAATTCCCGTGGGCAATACGCCTGATGTGCTAACCGATGCAACCGCGGACTTTGCCTTTGCGTTGATGATGGCTGTCGCTCGCCGCATCCCTGAAGCAGAGCGTTATGTACATGAAGGCAAGTGGAAGACCTGGGGTCCTATGATTTTGCTCGGCGTTGACTTGAAAGGTGCGACACTTGGATTAGTCGGCTTTGGACGGATTGGAAAAGCAATGGCACGCCGCGCAACTGGATTCGACATGCGTGTGATCTATTATGACCCTAATGAAAAGAAGCAAGATCCCGATATTAAAGCAACCTGCGTGGATTTTGAAACCTTGCTCGAAGAATCAGATTTCATTTCGCTTCATACACCGCTGACACCAGATACACGTCACCTCATCGACTCAGAAACTTTGTCAAAAATGAAACCGAATGCAGTATTGGTGAATACATCACGTGGACCCGTCGTTGACATGAATGCACTTTATGAAGCGTTGAAAGAAAAGCGTATCTTCGGGGCGGGATTGGATGTAACCGAACCAGAACCCCTTCCATTGGATAGCCCATTATTGAAACTGGGTAACATCGTCATTGCTCCGCATATCGCCAGCGCCAGCAAAACGACGCGCGAGAAAATGTCCTGGATGGCGGCGCAGAATCTGATTGCGGGGTTAGAGGGCGAGCGGTTGCCGAATTGTGTGAATCCACAGGTGTATTCGAAAAAATAATCTTGCCCGCGATTCTTATGCTAAAATCTGCTTGTTGCCTCAAGGCGTGTCTCGACACGCCTTTCCTTAGAATCAACCCAGCCCTTTCACCGTTCAACTTATATTGTTTCTCTACCGTCTGTGTATAGAGACCAAACCAACTATTCTGGAGGTGATAAGATGTTCGTTCCTACGCGTTCCCATCCATCCTTCATCCGGCTCTTGCTAACCTGCTTTCTCGTGCTATCTGTCCTGGCTGGCTTTCGCGTGCAAAGCGTCACAGCCAAAGATAACCAGGTCACACTAGCCAGCTATGAGCTGATCGGCACAACCAGCATTCCTACAGGCACGCAATTCGAAAACACAGAAATAGGTGGCCTTTCCAGCATCACCTATGATCCCAATCGGGGTGTCTACTACGCCATCTCAGATGACCAGGGCACGATTGACCCAGTACGCTACTATACATTGTCCATCGATGTTTCGGATGGACAGCTTGACCCTGGCGACATCACCTTCCTGGATGTCACTACCATGTCGGATGCTTCTGGAATGCCTTACACATCTGCTTCCCTTGATCCCGAGGGGCTTATTCTGACACACGAGGGATCGCTATATTTCACGTCAGAGGGTTTTGCCGCTCGAGTTCCTCCTGTTGACCCATTCATAGACCGAATGAATTTGAACGGACGCCAGAATCGTTCTTTGATCATTCCCGATAAGTTTCTTCCTAATCTTGGCGGTACACAAGGTGTGCGCAGCAATCTGGCCTTTGAGAGCCTGAATGTCACACCTGATGAGCGTTATCTTTTCACTGCTTCCGAAGGCGCCCTGGCTCAGGACGGTCCCGCCGCCAATCTGGGGCAGTCGAGCTTCGCGCGCATTTTGCAATATCGTCTAAGTTCTGGACAGCCAGGGAACGAGTATGTTTACGTTGTCAATCCGGTCGCCGAAGTTCCGGTTCCTGCCACACAATTCCGCGTGAATGGATTGGTGGAATTGCTGCCTCTCGATAATGTCGGTACCATGCTAGCGCTGGAACGGTCCTTCTCCGTGGGTGCGGAAGGGGGAGGCAATACGATTTGGCTTTACGAAATTCAAACGCAAGGAGCAACAGATGTATCAGGTGAATTTTCGCTCTACCCGA
Source organism: Anaerolineales bacterium (assembly GCA_036394895.1). Taxonomy (GTDB): domain Bacteria; phylum Chloroflexota; class Anaerolineae; order Anaerolineales; family Villigracilaceae; genus Defluviilinea. The sequence continues at coordinate 5,513 of DASWEH010000043.1, read as the reverse complement.
ACGGGGTTGGGCAACCTCCCATTTCTTTTACCCCCGTGACGAAGCGCCTGATCCTGAATGTAGAAGAAGACCTGGGGATCGAACCGGACAATATTGAGGGCATGGCCTTCGGGCCCGCGCTGCCTGATGGACGTTTGCCTCTTATTCTCGTCAGTGATAATAACTTTGCCGCCAATCAAGCGACTCAGTTTATTGTGCTGGCCGTGAAGTTAGCATCATCGGACTGATTGATGCATAAAGTTTCTTCTAAAAACAAAGAAGGCTGGCGTTTGCCAGCCTTCTTTTATTGGTTCAAAGCTTACTTGATGAACTTGAAGTTTGCCTTTTCGAATGTGCTATTGTGTGACAGATCAATCATTGCACCGTGACTGTCACAGTGGCTGTGGCAGTTCCACCGTTCCCGTCGCTGATGGTGTAGGTAAAGGTATCAGTGCCGCTGAAACCTTTATTCGGCGTATATCTGAAATTATTATTCTTTTCACTGTACTTAACTGTACCATGGGCGCCTTGGGTATAGCTGACGACTGTAAGTGAGTCTCCATCTACATCGGTGTCATTGGCAAGGGCATAGACGACTCCGGAGCCATTCTTCGCTACAGTGAAAGAATCTGGGTTCGCGACTGGCGCGTCGTTCACGGCGTTCACCGTAATAGACACCGTTGCTACATTGCTGTCTGTATGCCCGTCATTAGCTTTGTATGTGAAGCTATCTGGTCCATTGTAATTTGACGCAGGAGTATAAGTGAAGGAACCATCCGCATTTAAGGTTAGCGTGCCGTGAGATGGACCACTCCCTAGAACTGCTGTCAGTGGGCTGTTCTCTGCGTCGCTGTCATTTGAGAGTACACCTGGTGCTGCAACAGTTAGAGTTGTATCTTCGTTGGTGCTATAGCTATCATTTACGGCAGCTGGTGGCGTATTGAGGAGATCCAGGCCAACCACGACAGCATCATGATCAGAGGTGCGATAGGGGTTTACTTCATACAGCGCCTCTTGGGCGGCAGGCTTGAACGTTGTATCGTAATCCAGCACATCCGGCTCATCGGAGTTGATATGCCAGTCCGCCGCGCCAGTGACCTGTGAGAAGATGCTCGCGTTTGCGAGCGCATGGTCAAGGTAACCGGCCTGTCCATCGAAGGTGTACGAATAGGCGTAAAGGCCGTGGAAGTGTGAGATGAGGTTGGTGTAATCGTCGCTGGTGCCAGCGATGTCATCAGAGCCAGCCTTGATCTCATCGATCGAATCTTCCATCGCATAGGAGTTCAAGTCTCCGACGATGAGGAAGTCTGGGTCGCCGCTGCCGGTTGGGTCGGTGGCAAGCCAATCTACCAACGCCTCTGCCGCGGCCCGGCGGGTCTGGCTACAATTACCCTGACCATCCAAAAGATCTGGGTCGCCAACATCATTACAAGCAGAGCCTTTGGATTTGAAGTGATTGACCACTACGGTGAAGCGCGCGCCGGTGGCATTCACTTCAAAGGTCTGTGCCAGCGATGGGCGGCTCTTGGTATCAATGAAACGCGGGTCGTCGTTGGAATCAAGAGTCTGGAACGCACCAACCGGTGTAACGACTGCAGGTCTGTAAATAAGTCCCACTTTGATCGCGTCTGTGCCGATCGTGCCGGTATGGATATAGTCATAGCCCGGCAAGCCAGAGACAATACTATCCAGCGGCTCAACTCCGGTCGAGTTTTCCAGCTCATTCAAGCCAATAATGTCACCATTGAGACCCGAAAGCGCTGTGAGAAGTTTGTCGCGCTGGCGTGTGAATTCGGTGGGTTGGTCGCTGTCCCAACCACGGCACTCCAGATTATTCGACGGACCACATTTGTTGTCCAACGGATCTCCAGTTGGATAGTTTGCCGTGACGAAGAAGTTAAGCGTGTTCATCGCCGCAACGCGGAGGCTGCCGCCTACTGGTTCCGGTGAAGCGGGTCGCGGGTTCACCGACGTGTAATCCGCCGGTCCCGTTGGGACGAGACGGTACAAGCTGAAATCGAAGCCGAGCACACCGACCGCATTCTGAACATGGTCACCACCGCGGAAAAGGTTGCTCAGCGAGAATGCACTTCCGTTCGGATGACGCAAAGTGGGGGGGTTCTGGGCGCTTTGCGCATCGTCGAGTGTAATGCGGCTCAGACTGTTAGCAAGTGTGCGTGCGTTCGCCGCGGCGCCAGGCTCTTCAATCGCTGTTCCTGTGAAGGGACGGCTTTCGCTATCGAGAGGCAGGGCAAGGACGATCTCGCCAAAGCGATCATAGTTGAAATATTCAGCAATGACCAGCGACTGCGGGAACCGTACCAGCATCCCTTCGAAGCGCTCCGGTTCTGTAAGGCTTGCAAATGGCATGGTCACATCGACCGGTGTCACACTGCCAGTGCCACAGTTGATAATATCGGTCACTGGAGAGGTGTTGCTGTTCGAGCCATTGATAGTCGTCTGGTTGAAGCGCTCTCGAGCATAGCCTGAAACCCGGACCACCTCGCCAGCACTGACTGTATTCGCACTGCCGGTAAAGACAAAGATGCCATCAGAGGTTGCTGTATTGCCATCCCCAGTTGCGTCCTGCAGATAGAAACCAGATGCGCTGGCTGTCCCTTCAAAGTCACCAACAACGACACCTTGCGTTGTGATATTGCCTGTGATGGCTGCGGAAGAGCCACTACCTTGGATTTGATAGACAGGGGTGTATGCGAGGGCGCAGAAATTCGTGTCTTCGTTGAGGATCGTTCCTTGGCCTTGATCATCTGTGACAGTTGCGCCCGTCACACTGGTGACGTTGACGAAGAATGTCTCGTCAGCTTCTTCGGTTGCATCACCATTGACTACTACACTAAATGTATAGCTTGAACTCCCCTCAGGGATTGATTGCCCTGTCAGGGTGTTGGCGGCGTAGTCGTTATCGGCGACGGTTGCTGTGCCATCGGCAGTGGCAATGTCAAACGTTACGCCCCCAGCGCCCGCGGGCCCGGATAGACTGACTGTGAAGTCAAATGAGGTTGTGCCAGAATCGCCTTCGTTCGCGGAAATATCGTTGATTGTTAAGTTGGGTGCTGTTGGGCATGGGCTCAGCGGCGAAGCTGTATTACGCGGAGCTGGTGCGCCAACAGTGAAATCGGATGCGTTATTATCTGTTTCAGTACAACCGTTGGCATTTCTCAATGCTGCCGTTGTATTGCTCAACGCAGGAGTCGGCGAGCCTTCAAAAAAGTTGGCGCTGCCATAACCAATTAAATCAATAATCTGGGCTAATTGAGCAGCGGAGCAAGGCGTCGAGCCACCATTACAACCCAGAGATGCGGTTGTGTTTACCAGCGCGACTTTGCCAGCTGTGCCACTCATACTAATAGGAGTTGCGTCAGTCACATCAGGAGCAGGAAGGGGTGAACCCACAGCAGCAGTAGATGCCTCCTGAATCAGTAGATACTGTCCAGGTGCAAGTGAGAGGCTAGGCAACTCGGTTAGCTGACCAGAATTCGCGCCAAAATTACCAGTGCCTGTTGCGCTGGCGTACTGTACTGACCATCCAGTGAGTGATGCAGGGGAAGTGCCCCTATTGAACAACTCGATGAAATCGTGAGTATAGGTTGCGCCGCTGTTTCCCCCGCCTCCATAAATTTGGCTGATCACAATGTTGGACGAAACTGCTTGTGCGCTCTGCATCGGCAAAGCCATCAACATCAAAGCCAGAATCGTGATTACTGAAAACGCCTTGAACAAACTTTTCTTCATATGATCTCCTCTATGATTTTTCAAATTGATACAGAATGAATCTGCATAGAATAATGACTTATTGGCTTCTACGGCATAATCATATCTCCTTCTACATAAGTATCCAACAAAATATATCTTTCGCTCAAAGCATTGTTTGTCCCCAAAGCATAACTTGCATATCTCCCATCGAAGACGACGACCGTGTTTTTGCCCCAAACCTTCGCGCCTGTAGCTGTGAATTCAATCGCAGTATTCACATCCACGCCGAGACCGAGCAAGGAATGATTGCGATGCAGGTGGTTATAAACGCGTCCCCAGTGACGATCCATCACCATGCGCGGCTCGATCGCAACACCCGCAATCCAATTCAAGCCAGGCTGGATAGTGACGCCGCTGAACAGGAAGTCGCCCGATGAGTCACCTTCAAGGCTGGCGGAAGTAGGCGTGGCATCTACACTCGTGGCTGGACCAAGCGCAGCAGCTGCCGCGTTATCTGCTAATAAAACTTTTCCACCAGCCCATGAATTTCGAAGCGCGGACGTGATGTTAGGCACGCTTGCAAAAGCATTCAGCACCAGCGCTTGATCCGGTGCAGTGACGAGAATTCCCGTTGCATTGGCAATTGCACTTTGAACAGCAGTTTGATTGGCTTTTGAGTCAACCACAAACCAGTGAACAGGATTCGTTACTTGTGATTGCAAAGCAGAAGCCAATGCTTTGGCATCCGTTTGCGCGTCGGTCTTCTTTGCATAACCAAGTGTCAGGACAACAAGCCGTGCATTTGCCCCTCCACTGAGTGCGACGAAGCGTTGAGTCACTGATCCTGATGTGTCACTTCTAAGATCACCTGCCAGAATTAACGGACCATAACCTGAGGGGAGATGCAGCGCCTCGAAACTGCGACCCGTGATCGTCGGCGCAGGAAGCGGCTTGCCATCCACGAGGGGACGGCGATGGGTTATGTCGTATCCAAACCCGCCGGGCGGGATCAGATGAGTGGTCAGGCCGTGAACGGCAAGACTGTCCGTGGGACCTGCGAAGTGTCCGGTTGCATTGTATGTTTGCAGGTCGATCACAATGGCGGCGGTCGCGCCGGTGACATCGGTCAGCGTGGACTCATCGGTAATCGCCGTGGCAGTACCCGCGTCTGCTCCAATGCCCAGCAAACCGGTAGTGAAACTGGTATTAATCAGGCGCGCAATGCGTCCGCGCTGGAACTCATGTTGATCAAATACTGCATTCGTGATCCCGAAACTCAAGCCTCGGTGGTTAGGATCAACCCCACCTGGCAGCCAGAGATCAACACTGCCCTGCTCGAATCCGTTCTCAGGACCGTTGTTGCCGGTGTAGCCGCCGATCATGTTGAGCGATTCAACCGCGGCCCCAGCACTGTTGCCACTGACGACCGCACCAGCATTGAACGCAGTTGCCATTTTCTCTTCAAATGGAGTGTTAGCAACGACTTGCATGGCAATGGTTTGATCACCACCGAGGATATACATTCCATCCAGTTCGAGAGGGAACAAATCGAGATTGCTTTGCAGATATGCATCATCGCGCACCAGCACCGGCGCAAGAACCACGCGGCAAGTCTGGCTGGATCCTTTGACTGCGTTACAAGCATTCTCCACCTGACCGCGCCGCGTATCTGCCAGAGTTAGATTCTGTTGTCGTTCGCCGTTGGAGATGTTGAATGGATCGGTTGCAAATGTAATGGGGATGACAAGGACATCAACGATACTGTTTGTATCGTGTTGAACGGCGGCTTGTGCGAATCGCTGAAGCGTATCCGCTCGATA
>DASWEH010000042.1:0-2663 GCA_036394895.1 Anaerolineales bacterium | reverse complement strand
GAACCGTAATCCCGTTCGGCAACACTTCACGATAAATATCGTCAGGGCCGGGTAATGAGTTTATTTTGTCTGCCATTAGAACTTCCCCTCTTGAGGAATATACCTTCCGACCACGCGGCTTTGTGGCTTGAAATATTCGTTCGCCACCCGTTGAATATCTTTTGCAGTGACCGTTGACAACTTGTCGAGGTACGTTTCGAACCAACTGTAATCCGCAAACATCTCGGCATACCCCAGCCAGAATCCCTGATTGGTGATATTTTCACTCCCATAAGCAAAGAGCGCACGCGCCTGTTTGATCGCACGAGTGATCTCTTCCTTGGCTACCTTTTCCTCTTTCACGCGCTGAATTTCTCTATCAAGTGCAGCCAGAGCTTCCTCAGGTTTGCGCTTGGGATGAATGGTCATTGTGATCGTATACATGAACGGGTCAATCGTCGCCTGCGCGCCCCCATGCACGCTGACAACATATTCCTTGTCCACCAGCGCGCGATACAGACGCGAGGTCTTGTTGGAAATCCCTCCACTGAACATGTTGAGGTTGCTCGGACCCGCCAGCAAACTGTCGAGCACGCTTAGAGGGAAGAAATCAGGATGCGAGGCGGATGGAAAACGGTAACAGACCTGGACGTAGGAGGTCGCGCCCGGTCCCTCCACGGAAAGACGTACCTCCCCATTTTGAGGAGGCTCCGGGCGCGCCAGGCGCACTGGCTCACTTCCAGCGGGGACTGGTTCAAATAATTCCTTGATACGCACCAGCATGGATTGTGAATCGAAATCCCCGGCTACTGCCATGACCGCATTGTTGGGAATATAAAACGCGCGATAGTGATTATAGAGATCCTCGCGCCTCATCGAGCGCAGGTCTGCCATATCACCGATAACTTCATGATGATAAGGGTGAATGCGAAAGGTGGTTTGCTGAATCGCTTCCCCTAACAGAAAGAGCGGTTCATTTTCGCTGCCTTCGCGCTCCGAGATAATGACCGTTCGCTCCGAGGTAACTTCCTCGGGAAGAAAGCGGCTGTTCACCATTCGATCAGACTCGAGGCGGAGAGCGAGGTCGATCTTATCGGCCGGCATGGTTTCAAAGTAGGCCGTCCAATCGATGTAGGTAAACGCATTCCACGATCCGCCTTCACGCGAAATGGCTTTATCGAGCACATTGGCCGGGAATTGCTCCGTGCCTTTGAATTGCATATGTTCCACCCAATGGGAAACGCCCGTCCGCCCCTGTACTTCATCACGGGAGCCAACGCGATACCACAACCAGGATGAGATGATTGGCGCGGTGTGAACTTCCTTGAGCAGAACTTTCAGTCCGTTAGATAAAGTGATTTGTGTAAGAGTATTTTTCATGGAATAACCGTCTGTGCGGGCTGTACAGACGCAGGTGCAGCAAATGGAGAACAAACTTGCAAGCCACTGACCGTTGCATTAGGTTCGACCAGACAATACCAGGGTTCGACAACTTTTTGCAAGCCCACAAATGGTTCGTGCAACTGTGTTTGGTTTAAAGGAATGTTCACCGGAACATCCAGGATAGCCTTTACGCTCTGGTTAACCGGCACAGCAAGACTTTCAATATTGATTGGCAAAAGCGTACCCTGTGGCAAAACAATTGTGGCGCGGGCATTGACAATATTCAAACCACCCGTCGCGACAGTTACCAGCGCGCCATCAATCCTGACAGCCTGGCTTAAAGTCACATTCGTGGGACCACTGACATTCAGACTAAAACTAACCGGGATGTCTTTCTCCACATGGATGCTCGTTTGGATACTTGCCTGATCCATTTTGACAAAATTCGTGTACAACCCGCCGAGTAATCCGGAGATTTTGTCATTTGCGGTACCTTGAATAAGACCCAGCATCTGGAGAACAAGCAACAGGATAACGATCAATACGATATTAACTGTTATGGACATCAGGCTGGCGATCGTCCAAAAGGCAGGGAGGAGTTGAAAGCGCCGGGGTCTGGATCGAGGTTCGGAGGCAGCTGCATCAGGGATTGGCGGAGTAGAGACAGGCGTTCTCTGTGTATTGGAACCATTCCGGCGCGGCAGCCTGGAGCGGATCGAATCATCCGTATTTCCAGAAATCAGTTTTTTCATCTTGCTGGGTTCGTCTTGGTCAGAAGCAGGCGTCGTCATACGACCTCCTCAATGCTGATATAAATGCTTTACTTCCCAAATCTCAAATGGCTTAACCATAACTGTATTATTATAAGAAGTGAAATTGTAATGTATCTGCAATCTTAGCATAGATATGCATTTTCGAGCATCGTGATTTTAACAATAGTAGGCCTCAAAGCAGTCTAAATATAAGCGTTACATAAAGGCTGAGTCATCCGTCTTGTATGCGAATTTCTTTTTAGCTATAATCAGCCAGTTCTAAGCCAAATTTGGAGCATTTTTCGGAGGTGTTGTGACCAATCAATTTTTCGTCGCGGTGATCGGTGCGGGACCAGCAGGTTTGTTTGGTGCGCGGGAGCTCGCCAATCAGGGCGCGCGTGTCCTTTTACTCAACCGCGATATTAAACCAGGTGGGCTTGCAGAATATGGGATTTATCCTAATAAGCATACGATGAAGAACGGTTTGCGCAAACAGTTCCGGCAGATCATGGACTTGCCAAACCTTGATTATTATGGAAATGTCACGGT
>DASWEH010000041.1:0-4198 GCA_036394895.1 Anaerolineales bacterium | reverse complement strand
CAGATGTGAAGGGCCCAATTTGTACATATTGCAAAACCCCGTTCTTGTCAATAAAGTATGTTTCCGGTACACCCTTGATACGGAAGTATTGCGAAATACGGGTCGCAAGATCAGGGCCGTTGGCATAGGTAATGCCAAACTTTTTGAGATAGACGCGCGCTTCGGGCTCTGTATCTACATAATCTGCGCCGAGAAAGACCACCTGCCCGCTGGGTTCGTACTCTGTCCAGGCTTGTTGTAGCTCAGCAGCCTCCTGCTCGCAAGGCTTGCACCATGAAGCCCAAAAATTGAGGACGACGACTTTGCCGCGCAAATCTTCAAGTTTGATTTCGGTTTTACCGTCAAGGTCATAACCACTGTACAGAGGCAAAGTGAAACTGTCGATACCCTGTCCTTTTTGAACTGTGCCTTGCTGTGCCCGTCTCAATCCGACAGCAACGATGGCGAGCAAGCCAACTAAAAATACCCAAATGATGATTTGTACCCAGATAGGCACACCCCGACGCGGGGCCGCGACTGATGATTCTGTCATGATCTTCTCACATCACCTTGCAAAGGTTTTAAGCCTTTGCAAGGTTGGTTAATTTCTTTTCTTGAGTTCTTCTTCCAACCTGGCAACATACGGATCTTGGGCAGGCTTCGCTGCTTCCTGCTCCGCGTCCGCCGTGCCTGATTCCGTTATGGATGGTTTCATCCACATCTGAAAGCCACGGAAGAGTAGGAACGCACCCAGGAGAATTGCCACAGCTGGGACAAGATAAGTGACCAGTCGATTTGGCGGCTCAGCCAGCACGCGTGCGCCATAGTGTTCAACAAAGTATTGCTTGATCTCAGACTCGCTCTTGCCTTCAGCTAGCATGGTGCGGATCAAGTCGCGCCACTGGCGGCACGCTTCTGTGGGGCAGACATCCAGCGGCGTGCTTTCACAGACCGGGCAATATAACTGCTTGGCGACGCGGTTCACTTCATCATCTGTGGGCGTAGGACCTTGAGCAGAACCCCGGGTCGTCCAAAGTCCTGCCAGAGCAAGAGAAAGAAGTAAAACGTAAAATGTTACACGTGATGATCCCATCTTGTTTGCCTGTGTGCTTATCTACTTCCTCAATCTGCCGCGCTGGTCTGTTGGATCGTTCTTCTGACCGGAACAGCAACGCGTTCCATTTCTTTTTCTGGCCAAGCCGCAATCATAACCCCGGCCAGGAATAGGAAACTTCCGAGCCACAACCAGTTGACCAAAGGATTGACAAAGACTTTGAATGTTGCTCCTGTGGTGGAGGCGGGTTCCCAGTCGATCAACAGAACGTAGAGGTCATCTCTCAATGTGGCGCGCTCACCGGGGATTGTCATGGCTTGCTGGGAATCATAGTAATAATCTCTGCGTGGATGTAATTGACCCAGATAGATCCCATTTCGATAAATGTCTAATACCGCCCGAGTGTAGTTTACACCTTTGGGGCCATCATCCCAGGATGCCAATTCTCTGTAAGTGACCGTGTAATTGGAAAGATTTAGCGATTCACCAGCCGCAATCCTTCCCTGTGTTTCCACCTGGAAGCTTTCAATGCCGATGATCCCGACTGCCATCAACATCATACTGAGGTGGATGATGTATCCGCCGTAACGTCGGCGGTTGCGTCCGGTCAGAGTCCAGAGTGCGGTAAAAATATTCTCGCTCTGACTCCGCTGCCGGGCATATGCACCGCGCAGGTATTCGTAAATCGTAACGAGGATAACCAGCGCGATAAGGAAGAAACCGATCAACGCGCCAATTTTTTGTGTGTATGTAACGAAGAGTACTGCGGTAATGACAAGCGCAACAATGGTTGGTTTCCAAATGGCGCGGCCAAGAGTCTTGACGGTGGAATGGCCCCAGGCCGAGAGCGGAGCAACACCCATCAGTAACATCAAGGTTGCGAAGAGGGGCGCCGTCGCACGCTCATAAAATGGAGGGCCGACGGTCACTTTTTGACCTGTGAAGAGTTCCGATATCAAGGGGAAGATGACGCCCCAGAAACACACAACCAGGACACTCATGAACAAAAGATTGTTCAAAAGGAACAAGGCTTCGCGTGAAAGCATGGATGTCATTTCTGTTTCTGATCTCAAACTACCCCAACGATAAATCAACAAAGCAACCGAAGTGATGAGCGTGAATCCGATGAAGCCGAAGAACAGCGGTCCGATCGCACTTTGTGCAAACGCGTGGACAGAGGAAAGAACGCCAGAACGAGTCAGAAATGTTCCGAAGATGACGAGGTCATAGGTCAAAATGACCAGCAGCATATTCCAGTGCTTTAACATGCCGCGCTTTTCCTGGATCATCACAGAGTGTAAAAATGCAGTGCCTGTTAACCAGGGCATCAAAGCTGCGATCTCAACCGGGTCCCAGCCCCAGAAACCGCCCCAGCCAAGAACATCGTACGCCCAGCGACTACCAAGCACGAGACCAAAGGAGAGAAACAGCCAAGCCCATAATGCCCACCGGCGTGTCAGACGGATCCAGCGGTCGTCGGTGCGACCGGTGATCAAGGCGGCGAACGCGAAGGCAAATGGGATGACGAAAGAAACGAAGCCAAGATAAAGCATCGGCGGATGGATGATCATCCCCGGGTGGCGCAAGAGCGGATTTAATCCACGCCCATCCTGAGGAGTAAATAGAATCCCACTCACCGGTTTGAAGGTGTGTGCTGCGATGCCACCCACTGTTTGATATAGTTGCGCAAACGGATTCTCAAAAAAGACATTCATCCCAATAAAGAACGCCATCGTGACACAGGCAACGACGATCACCCATGGCAGGAACTCGCGGTCGCGGTCCCATTTGCGCAGGGTAACCAGCGACGCAAACGCAGACATTAGCCAGGACCAGAACAGCAGCGAGCCAGCCTGTCCACCCCACCAGGCTGTGACTTTAAGATAGGTGGGCATGGAGCGACTGGTCACTTCGTAAACGAACTGGACTTCGTAGTGATTATGAGTCAGCAAGTAGATGAGGACACCCGCTGTCAGAGTCAATAACGGCCAGGTGAGCAACATGGCACGCCGTGCACTTTCCACCATAGCCGGGATTTGTTTGCGGTCGCCATAAATAGCAGCGAAGACGCTATAAACCGTCACTAAAAACGTTATGAATAAAACGCCGAAACCGAAATTAGCGATCATCCAAGTCTCCTTGTCGCTTGCTCAATGTGCCGTTCATGGCGGCAGGAGCAAATTTCTTCATCAATAAAAACCCTAAAGGCCTTCGGACCTTTAGGGTCTCCTTTTCTATAATTCTGCCTGATCAGGCACGGCCTGTTCATAACGAGTCGGACACTTGAGCAAGAGTTCCTCCGCGTAGAAGGTGCCGTCTGCTGCTAGATGGCCAGTCATGATCGCTTGGGCTTCATTGCGCAAGAGATCAGGTTTGGGGCCCACATAAACAACCTTTATACGAGCGCGGGATGGATCCATGACAGCCTGATGCAGTGCCTCGGCGAGTCCGCCTTCTGTTTCGAGCGCCGCGTTATCCGCTGGAACATCAGCAACCTCGAAGCTGAGGGTCAGATTCGGAGCGTCGTATTGGATCGAATCACCGATCACAGCGCCGGAGACGCGCAGATTCTTATCCACGATACTGGATCCCTTCGCGTTAAGTTCATCAATGGTTAAGAAATATTCGGCATTTGCTGCAGTCGCGGTCCAAATTAAAAAGACGACTGCCCCAAGGATGAGTATGCCGCCGATGACAAATTTATTGATCCGCATGACTACCTCCGATGCCAACTGTTACAAAAGAATTGCAAAATTACTGCTTGTTTATTTTACATGTAGAGATTAATACCGAGTGAGAAGGTTGTTAGATGAATGTCACAAAATTCTGCCGAATTTGTCCCTTTTGTATTATTCTTCATGTAATTGCCGTTTATAGCAAAACTGTCCGGCAAGATCCTGCCAGACAGTCTGAGTTTACTCAAACGATTCCTTGAATTTTATTAATCTTCATCTTCTTCCTTTTTTACTTCAAAGATGCTATCGATCCTTTCCAAAATCTCAGGTGTGAGCTTTGGCGCAACCTCCGTCGCCCTCATGTTTTCATGTACCTGTTCCACACGACTGGCGCCTGTGATCACACTGCTCACATATGGATTCTTCAAACACCATGCCAGCGCAAGCTGTGAAAGTGTGCAACCCAACTCTTTTGCAATCGGTTCGAGCG
>DASWEH010000040.1:0-9389 GCA_036394895.1 Anaerolineales bacterium | reverse complement strand
CGCACGTTTCAGTTCAAGGAAATTGACGCGCAAGCCATCCCATTTGAGGATGAAACCTTCGATGCGGTGATTGCGAATCACATGCTGTATCATGTCCCTGATAGACCAAAAGCAATCGCAGAGATCAAACGAGTCTTGAAGCCGAACGGTCATTTGTTCGCTACAACCATTGGGCAATACCACTTGAAAGAGATCGCGAATTGGATTCGACAGGTGAACCCTGGGACGGACTTTATCTCATTCGGCAGTCCTTTCACACTGGAAAACGGTTTCGAACAGTTAAAACAATTCTTCGCACAAGTGACACTATCTCGCTATCCCGACAGTTTGCAAGTGACAGAAGTCGAGCCGATCATTGCTTTTATCCTCTCGACCAGCCATGCCGCGGAGATAGTAGCCCAGAAATTGGCAAAACTTGCGAATGAACTTGAACAGGAACTTAAGGAAAACAGCAAAATATTCATTCAAAAAGATTCTGGCTTGTTTGAAGCTGTAAAGTAACATCCCTACCCCGGTGGTCGAGTAGGGCGAAGCCCGTATCGAGACCACCAATGACGAGTGGACAGGATATTGAGATGTGTGGTTTCGATACGAGCGGGAAAAGCATCCGCTCTACTCAACCACCGTTTGCAACAACAAGGAGCAATCATGGATTGGAAAAATCAAACCATACTTATTACGGGTGGAACAGGTTCCTTCGGCAAGAAGTTTACAAAAATCGCGCTCGAGGAAAAGCAGCCGAAGAAGATCATCATCTTCAGCCGCGACGAGCTGAAACAGCACGAAATGAAGATGCACGGATACGACCATCCATCGTTGCGCTATTTCATCGGCGACGTGCGCGACCGCGAGCGACTCGTCCGCGCCATGCACGGCGTGGACATTGTCGTCCATGCCGCGGCGTTAAAGCAGGTCCCCGCATGCGAGTACAACCCAATGGAAGCGATCAAGACCAACATCATGGGCACGGCGAACGTCGTGGAAGCCGCGTTGGATGCAGGTGTCAAGAAAGTGATGACCATCAGCACCGATAAAGCCGTCAATCCGGTGAACTTATACGGCGCGACCAAACTTGCAGCGGAAAAGTTGACTGTTCAGAGCAACAACTACGCAGCCGGGAAAGCGACCCGTTATTCGTGCGTTCGATACGGGAATGTAGTGGGCAGTCGCGGTTCAGTCGTTCCACTTTTTCTCAAGCAGCGCGCTAACGGTACCGTTACCATCACCGATGAACGCATGACTCGTTTCTGGCTTTCTCTTGATCAGGGTGTGCGCTTCGTGATGAACTGCATTGAACAGATGGAGGGCGGTGAAGTCTTCGTCCCAAAGATTCCCAGCACAAAGATCGTTGACCTTGCCAACGCGATTGTTCCCAATGCAAAGATCAATATCATCGGTATTCGTCCCGGCGAAAAAGTCCATGAAGTACTCATTTCAGAAGATGAGGCACGCAATACTGTCGAACGGGAACACATGTTTATTGTCAAACCGCCTGAAACACTTTGGGAGCGCGGGCTGGAATATGACGGCACGTCTCTGCCGGAGGGCTTCCGCTATTCGAGCGATACAAACTCACAATGGTTGGATATCAACGGTATCAAGGAATTTGTTGCACCATTTGAGCTATTGTTTGCGGAAGGAAGATTGGAAGGATAGGTGGAAAGGTAAGCAGGTAGACCCGAAAACATATGTTTACTTGTCTACTTGTTTACGCATCTACCTTACGCACATGAAGCTTCTCATCACTGGCGCCAGTGGACTGCTCGGAATCAACCTCGCCATGGAAGCTATGCGCGAGCATGAAGTCATTGGCGTGGATCGCGGCAAATTGAAATCTGCCCCGTTTCAGGTGCTCGAAGCGGATCTTCGCCATGGGAACGCCATGAATTCTATGATCGATGCGTCACGGCCCGAATGGCTGATCAACTGCGCTGCCCTGGCTGATCTGGAACAATGCGAAGAGCATCCTGATCTTGCTCGCATTCTAAATGCTGAAATCCCCGGAGAATTGGCAAGACTCTGCGCAAAGAAAGATATTCGTTTCGTACACATTTCCACAGATGCGGTTTTCGACGGCACGAAAAAAGAGGGCATATATACAGAAGAAGATGAACCCAGCCCTCCTGGAATATATTCGCAGACAAAATTAGATGGTGAGCGTGTTGTTGGACAGGTCAATCCGCAAGCCATTATTGCAAGAGTCAACTTCTTCGGTTGGTCGTTGGGTGGGCAAAGGAGTCTGGGCGAGTTCTTCGTCCACAATCTGAGCGAAGGAAAAAACGTCAATGGCTTTACCGATGTCCTCTTTTGTCCGATGCTCGTCAACCACACTGCCCGCCTGCTGATCGAGATGCTCCAAAGGGATCTGAGCGGCTTGTATCACGTAGTCGGTGCTCAGGCGATGAGTAAGTATCAGTTCGGGGTGGAGATCGCGCGAACCTTTGGGCTGAGAGAAAACCTCATTTCCCCGAAATCCGTTCTCTCGTCCAGCCTGACCGCCAAAAGATCCCACAATTTATGGTTATCCACCCACAAGCTTTCCACAGATTTGAGGCACGAAATCCCCTCATTTTCCACAGGTTTGGCGGAGTTTTATACACAGTTCCAGCAGGGTTATCCACAGAAAATCCGGAGTTATCAACATTGAGCCGCGTTTTAAGCCCCTTTTGCCCACAAATCATCCCCAAATCTTCCCACAGAAAACCCCAGCTTTATCCACAGGACATATCATGAAAAACCTCATCATTTTACGGGGTGACTACTCAAGTCAAAGAAATAAAGGTAACAATGAGCACACTAGATTTGATTACGCCAGAACTCGGTCAGGAATTGTTTGAATTTACGCAAAGCCTGATCAGAATAAAAAGCATGTCCGGGCAGGAAGAAGAGATTATTAAATCCATCGAGAAAAAGATGAAGGCACTTGGATACGACGAAGTGATTATCGATTCCATGGGAAATGTCCTGGGGCGAATAGGGAATGGCGAAAAGGCAGTTTTGTTCGACTCCCATGTAGATACAGTTGAGGTAAACGATGAAGCCGAATGGGAAGTCCCACCATTTAGCGGAAATATTGTAGAGGGACGCCTCTACGGTAGAGGTTCTGTGGACATGAAGTCTAGCATTGCCGCCTCGATGTATGCCGGCGCGATCGCCAAAAAACTAGGGGTTGATTCCAGCAAGACAATTTACGTCTCTTGTACTGTATTTGAGGAAGATTGCGACGGGGAAAATTTGAAGCACTTATTCAAGGAACTTAATATCAAGCCAAACTATGTGGTGATTTGCGAACCCTCCAATAACAAAATTGCGCTAGGTCATAAAGGGAAAGCTCAAATCTCCATCAGAACCCATGGCGTTTCGGCGCATGGTTCCGCACCTGAGAAAGGTGTCAATGCCATTTATGAGATGGCGGAAATTATCCAGCGGGTGGAAAAAGCAAATGCAGAACTTATGAAAAAAGCGGCACCCAGAGGGACCTTGGTCATGTCGAGAATTTCCAGCACCAGCGCGTCCTTGAATGCTGTCCCTTCTGAATGCGAAGTCTATTTGGATCGAAGAACGGTGCCAGGAGAGACGAAAGACGATATCAAAAAGGAAATGGATCAGCTCATCCAGGGCAAAAGGGCAACCTGGGAAGTGGGAACGCTGCATCGAAAAAGCTGGACAGGAATGGATATTACGTACGAGCCGTTCCATTCTGCCTGGAAAATTGACTTGCAGCATGAACTTACCCAAGCTTGTATTGCAGCATATCGTGAAAACGTTGGAAGCGAACCTGACGAATATGACTTTTGGGATTTCAGCACCAACGCAGTCACACCGGTCAGTATGGGAATCCCTACAATTGGTTTTGGCCCCGGAGAATATAAATTGGCTCACATGCGCAACGAAAACTGTCGAGTAGATCAAATCATTGAGGCGTGTGCTTTTTATACAAGACTCATCCATAAAATATAAGCTGCACTAGATTCTTTGGAGGACAACATGGAAATCAAATTCGGCAACCGAACGATTGGTATGAACCATCCCACCTATTTCATTGCTGACATCGCCGCCAATCATGATGGTGACTTGGATCGCGCGAAACTGCTCATCCGTCTGGCGAAGGAAGCGGGAGCGGATGCCGCCAAATTCCAGAACTTCGATGCACCGAAGATTGTTTCGGATTATGGCTTCAAGGCCATGAGCGGTGGACAGGTTAGTCATCAGGCGACGTGGAAGAAGTCCGTGTTTGAGGTCTATAAGGGCGCGTCCATTCCCTTCGAATGGTCCATGACACTGGTGGAAGAATGCCAGGAAGTGGGCATTGACTACTTCTCGTCACCGTACGATTTCAACGCGATTGATTTCCTTGACCAGTATGTGCCGGTCTATAAAGCAGGCTCTGGCGAAATTGACTGGATCGAAGCGCTAGAGCGTATGGCAAGTAAAGGCAAGCCGTTCTTTGTCGCGACGGGCGCGTCCACGATTGGTGAAGTGCAGAAGGCCGTCCATGCGATTTTGAAGATTAACAAGCAACTGGTGTTGATGCAATGTAACACCAATTACACTGCCAACCCGACTAATTATGATCATTTGCATATCAACGTGTTGAAGACGTATGCAACGATGTTCCCGGATGTGATCCTGGGACTCTCTGACCACACCCATGCGGTCGCTCCCATTCTCGGCGCGGTAACGTTGGGTGCGCGCGTCATCGAGCGTCACTTCACCGATAGCAATAACCGTGAAGGTCCCGACCACAAGTTTGCGATGGATCCCGACAAATGGGCACGCATGGTCGAGGAGACGCGTCTGCTTGAGCGCTCACTTGGCTCCTCCGATAAGTTCATCGCGGAGAATGAAAAGGATACAGCAGTCGTTCAACGTCGTTGCTTGCGCGCGGCGCGGGACATCCAGGCTGGCGAAATCTTCACCCGCGACATGATCGATGTCTTACGCCCTGCCACCGTTGGCGCGATCAAGCCTGACCAGATCGAGAATGTCATTGGCACGAAGGCACTTCGTGATTTCAGGTATGGTCAGGAACTTCGTTGGACGGATTTGGGATCGTAATTCTTTAACCACAAAGGATACGACACTTGCACCGCACGTGATTTTTGAATTGCTTGGCAATTCATAGCAAATCATGCAGGTGAGTACACAAAGTTTTTAATTCCTTACAAAGAATCCTTCGTGTTCCTTTGTGAAACTTCGTGGTAAATCTTTTTTCATGCGAATCATTTATTTTTCAAAGAACTACACTCCTCACGATTATCGGTTTCTCTCTTCGCTTTCCAAGACAGAGCATGAGGTATTCTTTCTGCGATTGGAAAAGAGCCAGCGCCAAACCGAAGATCGACCTGTTCCTGAGAATATCCAACAAATCTTGTGGGCAGGCGGACAGCGCGAATTCCGTTGGCGCGATGTGCCACGTTTGACCTTCGACCTTCGACGTTTGACGAAAGAAATTAAGCCTGATTTGATCCACGCGGGTCCGATTCAGAATTGCGCATTCATCGCTGCCTTGAGTAGATTCCGTCCGATATTGGCAATGTCCTGGGGTTATGACCTTGTCATGGACGCGGACAAAAGCTCGTGGATGCGATGGGTGACGCGTTACACGTTGAAAAGGAGTGCATTCTTTGTAAGCGATGCAAATGTTTCTCGCGAGAAGGCTATTGCATTTGGAATGGACTCGGCAAAGACAGTCATTTTCCCATGGGGCACAGATATTGAACATTTCCTACCAAAGAAAGAAGAGAGAGGAAAGAAGACGGCAAGTTCAAATCGAAAATCCAAAATCGAAAATCCAAAATCAATAACACTCTTTTGCAGTCGCACCTGGGAATCAATCTATGGCGTGGATGTTCTGGCAAAGGCGTTTGTGAAAGTGGCGAGTGTGAATCCCGATATAAATCTCATCTTATTGGGCGGTGGTTCGCAGGGAGCAAAGATACGACAGATATTGATGAGCGGCAACGTGATGGAGCGAGTCCATTTTGGAGGACATGTCACTCAAGCGGATTTGCCGCGCTGGTATCACATGGCTGATCTTTACATCTCTCCATCACATGTGGATGGTTCATCCGTGACATTGATGGAAGCGCTAGCAAGCGGGTTACCCGGTCTCGTTTCGGATATCCCCGGCAACAAGGAATGGATTGAGCATGGAGTCAACGGCTGGTTTTTCCGCGACGGGGATGTGAATGATTTGGCGGATAAGATTTTGAATGCGATCAAGAATCGCAAGTCATTTAAGAAACTTGGTGAAGCCGCGCGGAAGACCGCCGAACAGAAAGCGGACTGGAAGAAGAATTTTGGTAAACTTCTTGAGGTGTATGAGAAGATATATCGCGCTGAGCGGAGCGACGAATGCTTTTAGAGGAGCGCAGTCGAAGCGTGGGCAATAGAGTCATCTTCTTGTGAATGTGCGCTTCGACTTCGCTACGCTCCGCTCAACGCGGAGGTAAATTCTGGAGAACAACATGCTAACATTTGAAAAACTAGTCGAAGGATTTCGCGAATTGGGCGTGGAGGAGGGCGATACGCTGCTCGTCCACAGCTCATATAAATCATTTGGCGAGGTGGAGGGCGGACCGCAGACGGTGATCCGCGCGCTGGATGCAGCACTTGGCACGCAGGGGACGTTGATCATGCCGACATTCAACTTTGATTTCAACAAGGGCGTACCTTGGGACGTGCGGACAACACCCTCGAAGATGGGCGTGCTGACGGAACTGGTGCGAAAAGACCCGCGCGCCAAACGAGTCTTTCATCCGTTTTATTCGTTTGCAATACTGGGGAAGCATGCCGAAATGCTTGGGAGTATGCGCTACAAGAGCAGTTATGAACGCAATTCGGTGTTCGGCAAGCTGCGCGATCTGGATGGGAAGATCATGGTGATTGGCTTGTCGTACACAAACAGCATGACGTTCTTTCATCATATCGAGCAAATGGAGGGTGTGGACTATCGTTTCCTGAAACAGTTCACGGGTGAAGTGACGGATGAAGACGGCAACACATACACCGATACCTTCGAGATGCTGGTGCGTGACATCGATAAAGGCGTCATCACGGAGGTGAACCCGATGGGTGAGTTGATGGAGAAGGCTGGAATCATTAAGTCTGCGAAGATCGGTGAAGCGGATGTGAAATTGATGAAGGCGAACGAAGTGTATGAATTCACGGCGCGCGAGATGAAGCGCGATCCACATTTGTTGTATTATATTGAAAAAGTGAAGGAACGGAGTCAAAAGTCTCCTGACTTTTGATGTTCAACGTCTGGAGACGTCGACTCCCTATTCTGTTAATTTATGAAACCCTACACCTCCCTCAAATCCATCCTCGCGGAATTTTTTCCTCTGCACCGCACCCTCGCCTCTGACGACCATGATAAAACATTGGAGATCATTGGCTCATATATGCCCAACTCGTCGAACTACACTATCGAGACCTACGCGCCACTGACTCCCGTCTGGACGTGGAAAGTGCCTGAGCGATACATTGTCCATGAGGCATATTTGGAAACAGAAGATGGCGAGCGAATCGTGGATTTCAAAAATAACCCGCTTCACATTGTTTCGTATTCTTTGCCTGTTGACAAAGTCCTTTCGTTTGAAGAACTCCAGCCGCATTTGTATTTCAATGAGAAACGTCCGCACGCGGTTCCGTGGGTTTTCAAATACTACGAACGCGATTGGGGGTTCTGTCTGCCGAAGAACACCTTCGATAAACTTCCACACCGCAAAAAATATCACGCGGTCATCAAATCCGAATTCATTAACAACGCCAAGCAGGGATTCAAAGTCGCCACGGCGGTCATCCATCCGGAAGGCGGACCGAATCCCGAGGCGGGCGAACTCCTTGTGCAGGCGCATACCTGTCACCCTATGCAAGCCAACGACGATGGCGCGGGTGTGGTCAGCACGATCGAGTTGGCGCGAAGGCTGGCCGAGAATCCGTTACCCGCTGGCTCGATGAGCGTCCGCTTTTGGTTTGGACCCGAGACCATCGGCACGATCGCCTGGCTCGCGCACAACGAGTCGCTTATCCCGAATCTGCGTGGCGGAATCTTCATGGAGATGACAGGTAATCAAAATCAAATCGCATGGCATCACACCCGTCAGCACAATCATCTCCTCGACCGCGTCACAGAACACGTTCTACGCAACACGCCTCACGATGAACGCGACTTTGCCGCCGCGCCTGCCAACGATGAACGCGTCATCAACGGACCGGGGGTCAATGTACCTTGCATCTCGCTCAATCGTTTCCCTTACGATGAGTATCACACCACCGACGACAATCTTGATATCATGCACGAAGACATGCTCGTCGGCGCGGCGCAAATTGCCGAAGAGATCATTCGCATCTACGCCAGCAACTATATTCCGAAGCGCACGTTTCGCGGTCCTGTTTTTCTCAGCGGTTACGGTCTCTGGGTCGATTGGCGCGAGAATTGGGCGCTCAACCGCGCCATCGAAAAGATCATGATGCGCTTCGAAGGCCAACACACGATCTTCGACATCGCTGATCAGGTCGGGCTGGATTATCAAACTGTCCGCGACTATGTTGAAAAATTTAAAGCAAAAGGATTTGTGACTGCTCAACCCATTCCCTTTGTAGGAGAGACATCGTAGGTCGGACACCTGCACCGGCCGCACACCCCCTGGCACTGTGCGGCTTAAGCCGTACCAGGGCAAGTGTGTCCTGGCGGACAGCGCCAAGGGGTACGGTGTTGCCAATCCGACTTACTTCAACTATGAAACCACGAGTTGTTGCCATTATTCAGGGACGCATGTCCTCCTCACGTTTGCCGGGGAAGATTCTTGAGGACATTGCCGGTCAACCTATGTTGCAGCGCGTCTTCATCCGGACCTCGCGGGCAGCCACCGTTACCAACACCATTTTCGCCACGACGACCGATCCCTCCGATGACCCCGTTGCTGAATACTGCGACTTTAGCGGAATCCCCCTTACACGCGGCAGTCTCTACGATGTGCTTGATCGTTATTATCAAGCCGCAACACAAACCAAAGCGGATGTCATTGTCCGTGTCACCGCGGATTGCCCCGTTATCGATCCGGCTTTGATTGACGATGCAGTCAACGCCATCTGGGGACGTTTTGAGGGAATGCCTGATCCGCTCCCATTGGAAGATTTAAATCGTCCCTTGATCCCGGATGAGCTCGTCTTTGCCGCGGACTTTGTCTGCAACCGGCTTCCGCCACCCTGGCATCGGACGTATCCAATTGGTTTGGATGTAGAAGTATGCACCTTTGAATCTTTGAAGAAAGCCTGGAAAGAAGCCAAGGAACCACAACACCGCGAACATGCCATGCCGTATTTTTATGAGGGAGTGGAGCTTTTAGCGGTCAGCCGCCAGCTTTCAGTAGGGACATCAC